>JBAZBZ010000003.1 GCA_041671145.1 Bacteroidales bacterium
AGCAGTAAGCGTAAGAGTTACAGGAGTTGTAACATTAAGAGCAGTTACAGCAGAATAATTAAGACCGCTAATCATGTTTAAAAGCGGGTCAGTTGCTTCGTAGTGCCCCGTATTAACATTAAAAGCATAATCTGAAACAACCCCTATTGCTTCAAGCAACCTAAAATGTGTTGCTCCCGATGGTGCTTCAACATAATCCTTAGGCAAAAAAGCAGCAACAGTTATTGTGCCCTGATTCCTTGCAGTGTTGTTTGTAGCAACAAAAGGAGCATCGAAAATCTGCGACAAACTGATTTTTTTATTAAAGTCAAATCCTGCTAACATGCTCCTTGAAGCAGAAAGCGGAATGGTTCTCTGTCCCCTTGTTCCTGTGCCTTTCAGGTTTATTTCTTTGAAAAGCTGTGTTAAACGTGCCGTTACACGCGAATCCGATTTGCTTAAAATAACGCTTATAAGAGCCATACGCAACGCCTTTGAAACAATGGCGCAACCGCCGAACTCCGAGTTATTTTCTCTTGTACGAATGAATGAAGGATCATTTAAAATCCTTTCTTTTGATGGCCCGTTTGCCTTTCTGGCTAAATCATCACCACCCAGCTTATAAAAGCTAATACCGTCCATATTGCCTTTTAGCTTGATTAAACCTGTTTGCTTACTCATAGTTAATAAATTTAAAGGGTTTATAAATACTGAAAACTATGAGTAGAAACTTTTACATATAGGAAAGATTAATTATTAATGTAGTGCAAAACCTTGTCAATACTGTATATAAAGGTACAAAAAAATAAAAGTGAAAGCAAGTTTTTTAACAAATTTATTTTGATAAAAACGTTGATATAACTGAAATAAACCTAACAATGTTACGTTATATATAAATGTGTTCTAATTTTTTTAAGCCGCAGAACATAGAGAAAAAAACATCAGAAGTACTGAAAACACAGTACAAACAACAACAAAAAATATACCTTTAAATATTTTTATAAAACAAAAAAATCTTTATCTTTGACATAGATAAAAGCTAATGCAGCAACAAAAAAACACATATTTTTTTGAAGAACCCCATAGAGTAAATAAGGCACAGGGGTGTTTTTTGTACGTAAAGGTAAACCATTTAGGGAATGTCCGCGTGGTGCTCTCTGATTTTAGACAGTGGAATGACGCTAACAACGATAATACTTATCAAAGCACCGAAAACGAAACTGTTGTGCAAAGCTGGAATGACTACTATGCATTTGGTATGATAATGCCCGGAAGAAATTTCTCATCAAACTCATATCGGTTCGGTTTCAATGGTAAGGAGAAGGATGATGAGTTAAAGGGTAATGGAAATAGCTACGATTATGGTTATAGAACATACGACCCAAGAATTTGTAGATTCTTAAGTATTGACCCTTTGACTAAAGAGTATCCTTGGTATACTCCTTATCAGTTTGCAGGAAACAAACCTATTATGGCTGTTGACTTAGATGGATTAGAAGAAAAACCAGTAAATGAAACCGTTGCTGTAGATCCAGGACATGGTATAGATGGCTCAACTAATCCCAAAGTTGATCCTGGTGCTGTTAATGGTACTGATTATGAAAAAGATATTGTTTTAAACATAGCAAATAGTGTTAATAAATACTTGAAAGAATGGAATACAGGAACTGTTATGACAAGAACAGGAGATTTAACAACAGACAAAAATCAAATTGATTATAGATTAGATGTTGCTAATAATAACAATGCAAATGTATTTTTAAGTATACATACTAATTCTGTTGCTAGTGGAAATCCAAGTGGTTTTCTTGTTTGTTACGACCCTAATAATCAGACAAATGGAACTGAAAGTAAAAAATTAGCTGAAAATATAGTTAATAAACAAAGTATAATGAGTATTAGAGGAACAGGGCTTCAAGAAAGACCGGGAGAGCTTGGTGTTTTGAGAGATTTTAAAGGCAAAGCCGCAGCATTGGTTGAAGTTGGTTTTATTTCTAATGCTAATGATGTGGTATTAATGAAAACAAATGCAGACGAGATTGGTAAGCAAATAGCAACAGGAGTATATAAATTCTTAAATAATGCAGATCCTCCAGCGCCTAAAGTTGAAAAAAGTGCGGGGGTAATAACTCCAACACCTGCTCCAATTATTCAAGCACCACCTGCTTTAAGTCGCACATTTCAATAAACTAAATTTGTAATAATTTTAAGATGAAACGTATTAATTTAAATTTAAATAAAATGAATATTCTAAATGGTTTTATATATATATCTTTATTGATAAACACCAGTTGCAATGATTTGGAAAATAAAAAACAACCCCCAAAAGATGATAAAATAAATAGTTCTTACTCTTTAACAGAAATAGATTCTATTTATAAAAAAATTATCAAGAACTGTGATATATGGGTCAAGTCATGGAAAGATGTATCAAATAATTTTGATATAACTAAATTTAAATTTGAGAATAAGGATAGTTGTAAATCTTGTGGCAATTGGGATAAATATATAGTTGATAATGATTTTTTGGCATTATACAATGATATCTTATTTTATTCATTTAATAAATCTATGATAGTTGATATATATAGTAATAAAACTATATTAACTAAAAAGGAAAACAGACTCATTGCTACTTTTGATGCTGATACTAAAGTTTATGTCATTGATTTAAACAATAAAAAAAGTAAATTGTTGTTTACTTCTGGTACAATTGAAATGTACAATGATTGTTTGTGGATTGATAGCGATAATTTTGCTTTATTGGGATCAAGAAGTGAATATGTTAATAATATAGAGAGTTTTAGACCATTTATTTGGATATATAATATAAAAAATAATGTTTATAATATATATTCTGATTCAAAAACTTATCAAAAATATAATACAGGGTATTTCTTTAATAGATTTAAGAATATTAGCGACAAGTAAAGAAATAACCGGTTCGAAACACAAAGTGGCTTCGAGCTATACCGATAGAAGAACAACCCCCTGTAGTCAATGATTACGAGAGGTTTTTTATTACGACAATTTTTAAATTTCATTACGATGTTATTCGAAATTCATTATGATGGCAAGTCATTACGATGATTTATAATTCGGATTATGATTTTTTAGTTTTAAAAAATCATATTGCTTTCAGATTTTCAAAATTTACTTTGTGTAGGTTTTTAAAGTCATCAAGAATATTATTTCTTAATTCTTTTCGTATTTCACATATTTTAGCATAATTTTCTATTGCAACAGGAATGATTGTTTCATTAGGAATGTTTATATTTAAAACATTATTACCTATTTCAATTTGAAAAACGTTGAGTTTTATTAATGTCTTTCTTGTATTTTCACTAATCCAAAGATTAAATTTTAAAGCAATTGCAATTTGTTTAAATAATTCAGCATATAATTGTTTATCTACAAACAAGACATGATATTTTTCTTTTGTGTTTTCTTCATATGTCGTGATTGATAAATGTCCTAATATATTTTCAAGAAATTCATAAGCTTCAAGTCTTTTTCTAATAAGCTCCTTATAGTATTCATTTTTGTAATCGTTTTTCCTTATTAACCACGTTAAAAATCCTGTTAGCCCTGATGATAACAAAGAGCTAGTTAAAATAATTGAAATAATATCAAGTTTATTCATTGTTATATTTTTATTTTATATAATTCGGATTATTTTTTTGTAATTCAATAATAAGGTTCAGTGCATCAATAAAAGCCATCTCGTCATTTTGCAACTCTTTCGGTAGTTCATTTTTGCTATTAGCTTTGTATAATTGCATACATTTTTGAAACCCAAGTGTTTGTTGGCTGTTCATCTTTAAATGCAGATAACGCCCAAGTAGTCGTGGGTCAGAGGAAACAGGAACGCTGTCATTTTTTTTAATCGCTTCAATAAAACTTAAAATGTTTTTATCTTCTTGCTTTGAATTTTGTTTAACGAAAGTCAGGAAATCCATATCGCACAATTCTTTTGAATTACAAAGGTAATATTTATATCATTCTTTTTAAAATACAAAGGATACCTTTTTGTCCTTTAACTCTCGAAAATAGGAATATTATTTTTTTTATTAAAAAATTAAACTACTTTTATCAAGTTAATTTTAATGTATTTACTAATAAAATAAAGGGTAATAAATTATGAATCGACAAAATTCTCGTATTGTTAATGTTAATAATATTAGCGATATAAAAGAAAAAAAATCGCCCATTCCTTTACTTGTGAAGCTTGCTGAAAAGCAAAAAATCTTAAAGCCCAAATGCGGAGGGGGGCACCAAACCTATTCTGCAACTGGTCCAGTACAAGATATAAGTTGGGATCCAGATTAAATAATATAAAATATACGAATAGAATAGTATTCATAAAAATCAAAGATCCATTTTATTTTTGTTGATTTATAAATATTTGCATATTTATAAAAATATAATAACTTAAAAATAATGCTTTGATTATCAATAGTAATTCGTGTAATTTAGGTATTCTTAATACGCGAGATTAAATATTTTGCAATTCCTTGCGATATATTGATACCAGTAATTTCTTCTATCCAACCCCATTGTCCACTAGGATTAACTTCCAAGAAAAAATAATCATTATTTGGAGTTATTATCAAATCTATTGTTCCATAGTTTAGATTTAATTTGTCCATTAATTTAATAATTTTCTTTTTAATATTTTCAGACAAAAAATATTGATAATGTTTTACTTTTGCAAAGTCATATTTTCTCCAGTCAATTCTTGTTTTTTCACTAGCCTGAGAGTCAATTGCACAAGTAAAAATTTTTTTGCCGATAACTGTTAATCTTAATTCTGTTTTTTTCTCTATATATTCTTGAGCCATTATAGGAGATAATTTTATATTTTCTTTTTCTTTTTTAAGATAACTTGTTTTTATTTTATTTGCATAAATAAAATAAAAGTCCTTTTTGTCTTTTAAAACAGTTCCGTGCAACAACTTTACAATAATTTTATTATTACAATCATTTGAAAATTTTATCAATTTTTCAGGATCATTAGTAATAATAGTTTTTGGTACATTTAAACCAATAGCTTCAGCAATTTTAAGTGGATAAAATTTACCATCTTCTAAAAATTTTGTAAATAATGGATGATTAACAAAATTAAAATTAGCAGAAGCAAAAATATTTTGTAAACAAACTCTTGATTCATTCTCAATAAATTTTTTGACTCCATCAGATTTAACTACATTACTAGCAACTGGTAATCCTGGTCTTATGTGCCAAACTATACCAATATCTTCAAGTAATGCTCTATATTTTGTCTTTTTAAAATTTTCAAATTTTATTAGGTCAATAAAACCTGATGTTTTTGAATTAATATTATCTAACGATAAATTTGATGTCTTGGGAAAATTGGTTAAGTCAAAAAAGAGTACATGATGTCCCATCCTCTGTATTTCTTCTATTACTTTCAATACAGGAATATCATCTTTTTTGGCAATGATTAGTATTTTTTTCATAATTTTTTATAAGTTATAAAACCCGTTAAAATTATAGAATAAAAAACTATGATAACTAAATTTATTTTTTTTGCTTTAAAAAAAAATTATAATCTTTAATAACTCTTGCCTTAAATACTTTAAATGATTCTTCTAATCCTATCTTTTTCCTTCTTTTATCAATATTTTTTATATCATAAATTGTATCAACTGATAATTTTTTAGTTTTGATATCAATTTTAAAAGATGTTCCATATAATTGAGGTTGTCCTTTTTTAACTCTTATTCTATCTATGGTTTTACTAATTTTGTTCCAGTCTTGCTCTCCAGCTGGTAAATTTTTCATTAAAATCAATGCTTTGTTTGCAAGTTTATTATCTTTTGTGTGCTGAATTAGAACCCACGCATAATCAGATGCTATTTTACCGACTTTGCTTTTTGACGGCCATCCGATTTTACTGATAATTTTTTCAAATTCTTCTGTATTTGTTTTGTCTAATTTTTCGTTGTAATATTTTGGATTAAAATTATTTTTTGCCCATAATTTTCTCATCTTTTGATCTCTTTCCCCCAAATCTATTATTTTTTTAGAAAGGATTTTATATTTTTGGTTCATAGGCAAATTATATCACTTTATTTATAATTAAGCTGTTAAGTGAGTAATTTGTTATATTGATAAATACGGCGACTATATGACATTAATAAATAAAATTTGCCTGTTTTTTTTGATTAAAAATTACGACTAATAATTTTTTCTTTCGACTTTTTTCTTATTTCGCTTATTTCTTTTTCACGACCTAATGATTTATCAAGCCCTTGCAACTTTTCTTCAGTAAAACCCAAAGTTTTCAATCTATATTTTTTCTCGTTAAAAACAATTCCTGAAATTCTGCCACCCCTTATGTATGCTTGAAGTCCGCTATCTTTTAAGTTTTTATAAAATTCACTTTTTGAATTTGCTTTTTTATAGCAAGTGTTAAGCATTACTTTTAATTTTTCCTTGCCCGAAGCCCTACCAGTGCGTTCTTTAAATTTGTATTCTTTATCCGATAGGGCTAATTCTTTTTTTCCGTTTCCGTGATTTACTATTGATTTGTTTAACTCAGGATATTTTTCAATTTGATATTGTTGTATTTTCTTTTTGAATTTTTGCAAATCAACTTTCGCTAAACGCATTCCTTTGCCTGTCTTATACTCAACTCCTGATACGCAAATGTGAATATGGAAATGTTCTTTGTCAAAATGTGGAACTGCTATAAACATTCCATTTCCTCGCTCCCGAACATATTGCCTTGCGATATCTTCAAGCTTGTCTAATGAAATATTTTTTGCGTCGTCCTTATGAAAACTGATTATTTCGTGGGTTAGAATAACCGAGTCGGATCTTTTGTTTTGTCTTAACTTTTCGTTTTCTTTGTATTGCTCTACCCATTCGTCAATGCTATACCCTTTTAAATTACGCAATACTTCAAAACTTTTTCCGCTATCAAACAATCGGTCTTTATCGTGAATAAGGTAATTTATTAATTTTTTAAAATTTGGTTTTTTATGTGATTTGATTTTGATTATCATTTTTTGTAAGAATAGCGAGCAAATGCTCTTTAAGTGTCGGCTTTTCTTCAATGCCTTTAATTACTAATTCTTCAATGGTGTAAGGTTGTTTAAGAATTTTATTTATTTCTTCCTCTAACTTTTCAATTCTTTTTTCAATCAGTTCAAGTTTCTGTTCCCTCTCGTAATTGTGCCTTTCCTTTTGTTTTACGATTGTTTGAATTTCATTTAAACATTGTGAAAGTAGTTGTTCCAACTCTGCTATCTGTAATCTGTCAGGCACAATAAATGTTTTATTGATATAAGCTAAAACAGCAGATTTGAGAAATTTTGTAATTTTCATTTTATGCTGTTTCGCTGTATGTTCTATTCTTGAATACTCCCCGTTGTCTCTGGAAAGATTAATTGTAAATTCAGGTTTTGTTTTTCTTACCTTTTGCCTGTGCTGTAAAATATATTTTTTTCTGTATTCCTTTTTTGCTTTTTTAATTTCTTCATCATTACCACTTTCGAGAACACCTATTGAATCAAGATATTCCCACATTCCACCTTTATGTTTCTTGGCATTACTCATTCTTTACTTTTTCAGGAACATTAAGAGGTAATAATGAAATGCTGTCGGTATTGTTTTGGCTTGCCAATTCAAGCGGAGCTAAATTGCCATAATCGCTTAAATAAAAGTTTTTGTAATATGGAACAAGTTTAAGTTTAATGGGATTGTGATGACCACATATGAGCAATGCTTCGTCTTTACTCATTGTCCTTATTTCATCTCCTGTCATTAAGGGACGAACGTGCTTTTTTTCTTCCTTATCAACATACTCATATTTCCCTAATGTCTTTTCAAGGTCTGTCGTTGTTTCAAGTGATGCGCCCGTAAAATACATTTTCGCATAGCAATTGGCTTTAATTCCGTCTGCTTCATATTTTCCGTAGTTGTGAACCAGTTGGTTGAAATCCTGCAATAACAGCATTATTCCAGCCCTGTGTTTACGGACATTTGCGACAGCAAGGCTCAGTGTGGGCAATCTAAGCGAAGAAGCCTCATCAACCAAAAAGAAGATATCCTCTTCATCGTTTTTCGGAAAACGGCTCATAATAAAGGAAAAGAACTGTTCGAAAAATATTGAAGTCAAAACAGAATAATATTTTTGGTCGGCAACGCTGTTTTGAATAAACAAAACCGTCCGTCTGTTGCGAAATTCCATAAAATCCAAATTGTCGCTTGATGTAATTTTTGCGATTGATTCATCGCTGAAAATCTGCAATGACGCCTTACAGGTGGCGATTATACTTGAAATTATTTTTTCATCATAGCTGATAAAACTTTTATATTCCGCAAACAAAATTTCATCTGCATATTTTGAGAATAAAGAATCAACAGCTTCAGGATTGCCTCCCAAGCTATTCAATAGATGGCGAACATTGTATAAATTCTGATATTCCAAATCCTGTTTTTTAAGGATTGTTATAAGCATTGCTAAAAGTGAAGTTGCTTGTATATTCCAAAAGTTTTCTTTATTGTTATTTTCACCTAAACCATTTTGCACAAGCATTGAAGCAATTTTCTGGATTTCTGATGAACTGTTGGCTCTCGCAAGTGGGTTGTAATTGCTTGAAACGCTTGGGTCGGCAAAGTTTAAAACTTTCACTTTTATATTTTTTGAATTTAGGTAATTTGAAGTTTTATAAAATAACTCTTTGGCTGGATCATGCACTATTAAAGAAGATTTCATTGTAAATATGCTTGGAATAAGCACCACACTTGATTTTCCCGTGCCAGTGCCTCCGATAACAATTGCATTTTGGTAAGAATCCTTTACAGATAAATTCTTTTTTCCTGTGAGACAAAAACCATAATCGGAGAAAAAAGAAAATACTTTGCTGGAAGAAGCAAACTCTGCATTATATACGCCCTTTTCTTTGTAATTGAAAATGCCTAAAACACCATCAATTATTTTGAATATAACAGCAAATATTATTTCAAATATTTTTACGATTTTTTTGATTTCTTCCATAGTTGAAAATTTTTTAAGATTAATAATTTTTATTTAATCTGTCCTTTAAGCCAGCCATTAAAGGTTTGCAGGAATATTTCAGCAAACCTTGTTATGCTGTATAGGGCAATTAATAATAATTTGAAAATTACCTTTACAAGACCTGTAAATAGTTTCAGAAGCATATCTTTCATGATATTCAGTTTTAATTTGTGAATTATTTGCTATCAATGCCAGCAGTTGCAATGACTTTCGCACCTTTGTTTTCAAACATTTTCTTAAAGAATGCATAAACAATTTTAAACTCTTCGTCATTTTCTGTGTTCACGGGTTGATAAACAAAATAAATTGTTATGCCATTTAAGTTTTTTAATACAACCTGCGATTCAAAATATTTACTGACGGAATCAGCTTTAGAACTTAACGAATTCAATGTTTCTGAGTTGTAAAATGAAATTTCATTTGTGTTTTGCATTAAATCCGAGTAAACAAGCATTATTTTATTTTCTGCTTTACTTTCAGAAAGCAAATTCAACTCCTGTGCTATCGGAACATATATTGAAGTATTGTCTTTTCCGGTTTTCGTTTTTGAAACATCATTAAAAATCTGTTCAATATTTGAATAAAATGAGTTAACCTTATCAATTCTTTTAGCTTCATTTGAAAGCCAATCGTTTTCAGCTTCTATGCCTGCTTTCTGTGAACGATTAAAGCTCACGTCCGAAATGTCTACAAGTTTAAACATTGCACCATTCCATCGGTTTTTATTCAAATCAAAAAATGACTCAATATCATTTTTGTTTGGTTTTACAAGCATAGCGTCAGTAATATCACTCATCACAACAACCCCTGTTGTTGGATAATGAATGCTGTTTGCATATAAATATACTCTGATAAAAGCTGTAGCGAATAAGACAAATAGAAATACTTTTGCAATTATTTTTTTCATAATTATTCCTCCTTATTATTAAAGTTTGTAAAATTTATTTCTGTGTATTCAAGCTCAGGTGTCTTTTCAGAGAAGCAGTCGGGAACTTTTCGGTCGGTGCGAAACATTAAGTTCGCACCTTTGAAAATTTCGACTGCTTCATTGTATAGTTTTTTAATTTCTTCAATTGTATGGTCAGCGTAGCTTTTTATTTCTACTACCATTTTGCCTCGTTCAACCAATTCTGCATTTAAATTTTTAATTCTTTGTTCAGTTTGTTTTATTTCGTTTTCTCTTGCCTTTATTTTGTCTTCAAGCTTTTTGTATTCATTAAATTTTTGTTTTTCTTCTTTGGTTGGGCTGTATTTGTAAGAAATAAAGGCGGTCACAGCGAATAGGAAAAGATTAACAATTATAAAAGCAAATGCTCCGATGTCAGTACCAAGCTTTTTAAACATAAGTGAGCGTAGCATTGCCAACACATAAAAAAGAGCTGTCATTCCGACAAAAACAATTGACAGGAAAACGATACTTTTTTTGTTTTCTGCTTCGTTATTCTTAACGTGTGTGCCTGTTACATGAGCGAAATACACAATAAACAGTGTTAAGAAGAAAGAAATTACAATTGAAAATAATTTGTTTTCTCCCAAGAATTGAAAAGCAAGAGCGTTGAAAAATGTTTCTGCAATACATGGCAATGCTGACATTGTATAAATTGTTTTTACATCTTTACTTACATTTTCACACTCCTTGCCTTCAAGAACAGTTTTGTCATTACTGTTTAATTCTTCAAGTTTTTTGACTTGCTCCTTAGCTGTCTTTTCTTCTTCTTCAAGGTTTTTCCTGTCGGTATTAATGCCCGGAATCTGAGACAGTGGCTGTAATTTCTTGTATGTATAGCTTATTAACTGCTCATAGCCGGATTTAAATTCGCCGATGTAATGAATTAACTTGTCGCCGACAAGAGCAGGGAGTTTGCGTTCTGCATAGTTTTTTCCAAGCTTGCGTGCAAGGTTTTTTAACTCTGCATCTTTTCTCTTTATGAACTTTTCAAGTTCATGGTCTACAATTTTAAATTGTGCGCTGTTGTTGTTTTTCATATGATTTATATTTAGTTAATTATTAAAAATTTATTTCACGACATTTTGAATTTATTTTTTTTGAATCCCGCAAATCTTTTATTTCATTCAGCTTTGCTTCGTAATCCGATAAATAGATTTCAATTTTTTTCTCGTCAAAATCCTTTTGGGACACTTTTTTAGCGTAGCGTTCGAATCTGTCTTCCAAGTCTTGCCAGTTGTCTGTCGGCGGAAACACTTGCTCCCCTTCATTGTCTGTGGAAACATATATCGTTGAAAATTCGTCATCATCTGAAATGTTTTGATATATGTATCCTACATGTTGCTTACTGCCATCAGGCATAATGCAATTAACAATGACAGGGTCGCCGATTGTCTTAGGCATTTTGAATTCAGTTGTAATTTTATTTATAGTTTCTGTTCTCATGCTGATTTACATTTCAATTTCGTATTCTCTTTCGTTATCATTGCCTTTATCTCTCAATGATTCCAATTCCTTTTCTCTTGCTGATTTTTCGGAAGTTTGCACTTCTTCGGGTTTTACTTCGCTTGTCGGGCTTACGGGTTTTGAAACCTCTTGCTTTTTAGCTTGGATATTGTTTTTGTCCCTAATTGCTTTGAGTTTATTTTCTCTCTCAATTTGCTTGTTTAAAGTATATTCGCCGGGAATTCTGTCTGGTTCTGCAAGATCCCGCCCGTATTGCCTAAATTTCCTTTTAATTGCTTCTAAATCTTTTGCGACTACAAAGATTGGCATGTCCTTAGCATCCCTTGCCCAGTATTCAACTTTGCGCGTTTCATTGTTGTATTCACGATGTATGCGACCGATTAGTATTTGTTCTCCATTTGACCAATAGAGCACGGAGATGAAATGTTGTCCTTTGGCATTTCTGCCAAATTCGAGGAACCTGAGTTTTGAAAATGGATTCATAATTTTTAAGTTTTAATGGTTAATAATTAAATTAATTTTTTTGCTTCTTCTCGTCTTTGGATTCTTTGTCATCCGTATCTTCCTTATAAATTCTACCGATGGAATGTTTTTTGTTATTTGCTGTTTGAGCCAAAAAAGTTAAAAACTGATTGTGTTTGTTTGGGTCGTATTCTACAAAAATTGTTTTGTATTTAATTTTCTTTTTCATGACTTTGAGATTTTAAAGTTTATATTTAATTTTTATTTGTATTTAAAGTGCTTGTGTTCTTGTTTACCTCGCTGTTGTTTTGTTTGCAATATTGACTTCCCTTTGTTTTATTTTTTTAAAATTTTCATAATCATCAAAAAATTATTTAATAAGTAAGAATTCATTGAAGAGTTAAGACATTTAGCTTTAAAATCTTTGCTTGCAACACGAATATTTGTGCAACCGCAAGAATATTTTTTTAATTTTGATCCAACCTTCTCAACGTTTGAATCAGCATTCTCGGCTTTGTTAAAAACAAAGCCCACTGTTCCTTCAAAAAGTCCGTTTTTTCGTAAAAAATTTACAAACGGAGAGTCCTGCCTGATTTCTATAGTGTGTCCACTTTGGTCGCAGGGAATTCCCAAATTACTCGCCTTTAATCGAAACTCAACATCATGATAATTTCTGTAATTATTTATTTTTATTTTTCTGACCTCGTGTTGCCATTGATGTATCATTTCGTGTAATAATATTGAAAGTATTACAATAGTTGGTTCTCCTTTAATTACGATGTGTCTGCTTATTTTTATATGATTGTTTGCTCCGAATCCATTACGTTCAATATAATATTGTCCGAGTGTTGTAATAGCCATTCTTTCTATTGATATTACAGGAATAGTTAAGGAATCATTAAAAAACTCTTTATTAAACAATTCAAATTTTATATAAAGTGTTTGGGTTATTTCTGAAAATTTCCAAACACGATTATCGAGAGAATGAATATGATGCATTATCTCTTCATTTACACGTTCTCCGCTTTTTTTAAACCAGTCGTTTTCATTAATAATTATTTCATTAATTTGCTCCGTATCATTTGGTTTATTTCTTAGTATGAGTTCAGTATTTTTCATTTTAGTTTAAACTTAAATTTTGAATATTTTTTGAAAATTTATTTTACAAATTTAATTTGTCGTTCCCCTTTAAATACTACGCTTTACTTTGCGTTTTCTTGACAGTTAATCTGACGTTAGCCATCCGTTAATTAAAATTTTTATATAGTTCTGCAATAATATTTTCTATGACTTGTATTCTTTTGTTATTCCTTAAGTCGTTGAGTGTCGCCCTTAAAACTTCATTTTTAAGCATATTTCCTCTCTCATCTATGAAATGTGCCTTTAATAGCTGATGTTGTTTTTTATTGTCAGGAATAAACCCGTTTACCATTAACTGCTCAAATAGGTAAACTAAACTTTTTGTATATGTATGCCATTCTATACTTGCGGTTATATCCTCGTTTCCGATAAAGTGGGATTTAAAAATTTTAAAATCACAGGAAATAAATCCGTGTGAAGCTAAAAGTTCGTGAAGTTTCAATAGTGTTTTATCGCCTTTAAGCCAGCCGATTTTGGTTCTAAAAACTGAAGTTTTATTATCGGGAAAATGAAAATTTTGAAGCGAGGAAATATTTTGACGGTAATTTTCTCCGAAAATTAAAGTTATTTCGTCTCGCACTATTTGCCGAATACTTGCTTCGATTTCCTGTCCGTTTGTTGTTGAATTCATATCGAGTACTTTTTATTTGAGTACCCATAGAATCCAAAGATTGAGGGGAGTCAATAAACCGCTTGACTTGCAAGCTGTATAGGTTATAATTGAACTGCCTTACGAATCCATTGAATTCTAAGGTTCAGAGCTGTTATAAGCTTTGATATAACCCACCTGCATCAACAGGTGGGTTTTCTTATAACAAGCTCTTTACTCAATTCATTTTTTTAATTTTTATTCATTTTATTTATTAAGTATTTGTTTCTTTTAATATTTTTGTAAGAGCAGAATTTGTACCGTCAATTTTTGCGTCATTTGAGTCAAGTATGCCAAATCCGTCAAAAAGATATTTATGAGTTATCAAGCCGAATATTTCGATGAAAAAAGAATTTTTATACCTGTTAAACTTTTAACAAGGATTCATTCGCAACTCAGGTTAAATTCGGGAGAAAGATCAATGGATGGTATTAGTATGCATCTTGAAAAATATTTTAATGATGCTTTTAAAAATAACCATACCGATTTATTTCATCAATTTAATGCATTAGGAATTGGATATAAGTCTGCCAATGTCGAGAGAGCTATTAAAGGCAAGAAGGGCATGCAAGTAGCAAATAAGAATTATGAGGTCTCATATGAATTACTTGATTTTTTATCATACGCTTCTTGGAATAAATCATTGATAAATGTTATCTTTGATAAAGTGTTGTACTGGGGAAGTGATACTTTATATAGTGTTTCAATTCCTGATTATATTAAAACCGATTTAAAAAAGTATTTATGTAATGAAAAATCTTCTACATCTGGTAAAGAAAGTATTCCGCAATTAAAAACTGAAATTAAACATAACATCACTTCTGACAAAATTACTCTTGATGTTTTACCAAACGAAGTAATAATAAGTATGTCTGGTGATTTTAAAGAATTTAAAGAAAATGCTAAATACAAAGAAATTATTAGTGAACTCACAAGTAAAGCATTTCAGTTAAGAGAAGTCCTTTTTAAAAGTGTCAAAGAAGGAAGCATCATTCTTACGCTTGAAATGGATGACGAGGATACTCAAAAGCTTATTGTTGCTTATAAAGAAGGAAGGTTGGAAAAATTTGGTGTATTTGACATAAAAGTAAAGAAACATACACATAACATTAAAGAGAAAAATGAATCTATAGGATCTCAAAAAAAGATTGCAGAATTAAATGACAAAATGGTTAAAGGATATATTGAACGACTTGAATATTCAAGATTTGAAAAATTAATTATTTTGATTTTTAATTTTTGCAAAGAATTTATTCACTTTCCATATTTCTTATTTGAAAAAGTAATTATATATGTATATTTATTACAAAATGATATAGAAAGTGCAATAAAGCATTATGAAAAAGCATTAAAGTTAATGCCTGGGAATACTAATATATATGAAAGCATAGCAATATTGTATGAGAAAAATAATAACATTATAAATGCAAAAGAGTATTATGAAAAAGCTATAATTGTTTCACCTCATAATGTTAAAATTCTAACTAATTTTGCTAATTTTCTTGAGAAAAATTTTAATGATAAAAAAAGAGCAATAAAATTATACGAAGAAGCTTTGAAAATAAAACCATTGTATCGTCCTGCAGTTATAGGTTTTTCTATTCTCTTCAAAGAAGAAACTAACAATATTTTACAAAAAAGAATCATTGTAAAACAAGAGGACCAGTTCAACACAAATTAACGAACTATTTTTCTATTACTTTTTTATCATATTACAAAACTCCAACATTGCATTATTTCACATAATAGTTTATAAGATATTTACCGAGAAATAGAAATTCAATAATTGGATTCTATTATTTTATAACCCGCTTGGAAAGAAATTCCGGCGGGTTATTTTTTTCTTGACAACTTCCCTATTTCTGTTATTTATTACTATATCCCTATTGACGATTATTTGTGTGGAGCTATTATCGGCACAGAATAAGTTTTTTAAACAAATAAATAACTAAAACCCTTGAAATATGAAAAAGAATAAAAAATCAAAAAAAGCTGTTAGCCCAAAGAAATCAAATATTGTGGCAAACAAGAAGAATCAGAAAACATCTCCGAAAATAAAAGCGGAAAACAAAAAGAAAGTTGATTATCCCGACTGGACAAAGCCCGATCATTTGCACGATAAGGATTGTAAGGATTTAAGAAGGTTTTATGAATTGTATTCTGAAAGGAAATTTGATGTTGCACTTAGCTTTGCCAGTGGACTTGACACCATTGTTCGAGATGAAATCCCTGTCGGTATTTGGGCAGAAATAGGCGGAGAACTCACTCCAAGCGGAGAAGAAGAATTGCAGAAAAATAAAAAGAAAACAAAAGATGAAAAGCAACCACCTACAAGCAATATCGCCAATTCAAAGTATTTATATATTTTGGAAAAAGGCACACTACAACGTTTACCCGATAGCTATTTCTATGATGACAAAGAAATAAATGAAGCGAAATTTTACAAAAAAAGCGATTTGGAAGAATTTGTTATTGAAAATTACAAAACGCTTTTCGGCGAAAACACTGTTATTATTGATAACACTAAAAGCACAAATGAATATTTTCCGAATGTGTTTTTGTTTGACTTCAAAGAACAGGAAAAGCCGAGAATTTATGTAATAGAAGTAAATGTTTCAGACGACAGCTTAGGACTTATTTATGCCCGTATTACTCATTTTATCGCTTCTTTGAAAAACAAGAATTATCAAAATGATTTTCTTGCCCTGCTTTGTAAAACAATTGATGCGGACAAAAAAGATAAAAAGGAATTACAGGCGAGATTAAAGGAAGAACAGGACATTTCCGGACTATTGTCGGAAATGCTTGATAACAGACCTGCGATATTGCTTGTAAAAGATAATGAAAATCCTGTTTTAGATTTAATGCAAGCTGTGTATGTTGAAACTTGGGGCAAGATGGTAAGACAAATTCTAATAAAGAAATATTATTGCGGTGATGATAAAATTTTCTCGGTAAATCAAGATTTTGCTGATATTTGGAAAGGCGAGAAAAATAAAAAGGAAGAAGTTGTGAAAATCACAGAAGAAGACCATTTGAATTCAGTATCAGAAAGCATAAGGAATGCTTACAGCGAGATTAAAACGGCTCTGCTTGAAACAGACAGCAGTTTGGAGTTTAACACTAAAAAGCACTACATTTCCGTGAGAAAAAACAAGAATCTTGCATTCTTTCATTTGCGAAAGAAAAACATCAATCTTGTTTTGATGAATCCGGAGGATGATACGAGAAAACAAATCAAGCATCATGAAATTAAAACTCTTCCTGCTTCGGTACAGAAATTTTGGAATGGGGCTTGTTGTGCGCTTGTTGTTGATAATACTGACAAATTAAATGAAGTTATCGGATTATTAAAAAAGGTTATTAAAAATGCGTAAAGCGATTTTTTCAATGTGCAAGCGGTTTTAATTAACATCAAGATGCCATCTTTTTAGGTGGCATTTTTCATACTGATTTTCATAAATATTTTTATATTTACCTGAAATTTTAATAACAATGGATAAAAAAAATAATAGGGTTGCTTTTCATGAGGCAGGTCATGCAATTGCTTGCATAATGTTAAATGTAAGATTTAAGGAGGTTTCAATCATTCCTGAAGAAGAAAAATCTCTCGGACATATATTATTATCAAATTTTAAACTACATTCTGATTATGACGACTCCGATAAAACTCGGTTAAAAGCAGAAAAATTCATTATGATTAGTCTATCGGGAGCAATAGCAGAAAGAAAATTCACAAAAAAAACTAATAATATTGGAGCGTATGATGATTATAAAAAGTGTATGGACATTGCAGGTAATTTATTTAATTCAATTAATGTCATGATATGTTTTATGAATTTTATGTTGGCTCAAACAAACTCATTATTTACTTGTGAAGATGAAAAAAATGCTGATACAGAAGCGTGGTTAAAAGTAAAATTATTAGCTAAGGAACTTATAAACTCTAAAATATTGAAATATCGTGATGTAATTTCTCTTTTAGAAAATAAATTTACTTATGTGTGATTTTTTAATCAATAATTCCCCGCCAGCACCTACGTCTTTGTTTTCCTCTTTACTTTGTAAAAGTGGAAAAATTTTTGTGTTTTTGTTATAATGTAATTATGAATCGCAAACTACCTCAAGCAGTAAAAGTTTGCCTTTGGTCTTATGATACAGATAAGATAAACCTATCTAATCCTAATGACCGCCATAGAATCATTCTCAATGTACTTAATCATGGTACAAAAAAAGCGGTAGAGTGGCTTTGGGAAAATTTCAGCAAGGAAGAAATCGCTGAAACTATTAAAAACAGTATTGCATCTGAATGGGACAGGAAATCCCTTAATTTTTGGTCTCTGATTTATCGTGCATCACCTACAAGAAAAAGCCGTTTCGAATGATATTGAACCGTAATTCAATAGTATTGATTTGATTATTTTGTAAATCCAATTTTTATCGGATAATTCCCCGTCAGCACCTCAGTCTTTGTTTTCCGCTTTCCCAAAGAAACCGATACAGGTATTCCTTCAATTTTTGTCGTATGCCATTTGTATTTTTTTGTATATTTCTCAATAAGTTCGGAAGGATAGGAACTTAAAATAAACTTCCCTTTTATTTTTGCCAGCGTTTTTAATAAATTTTCAAAATCTTGTTCAGTATAACCTTTGTAATGCCCCATGTCAGCATTAAAATATGGCGGGTCGCAATAAAAGAAAGTATCTTTACTGTCCCATAATTTAATTACTTTTAAAGCATCACAGTTCTCAATTTGGGTTTGTTCCAGACGTTTTGCATATTCTTCTGTAAAATTATTTCTTTTATTATTTAAACGACTTGCAGTTGAATTCTTCTGTAAATCGCATCTCCAAGTACCGCCTAACATTGATGCGAAGCTTTGATTTGCCAATGTCCATATAGCCCAAGCACGCCTAACTTCACTGAATAATTTTGGATATTTCATTACAACTTCTGCGTTTTCGTGTTCTTCCCTGCTGTGCAGTGTGGCTTTTATTTCTTTTGCCAGTTTCTTGTAATTCGTTTTAAGAATCCGGTAAAAGTTGATAAGCTCGCCGTTGGAATCGTTTATTATTTCAAGTTCGGCAGGAGGTTTGGCAAAAAACACCGCTCCACCGCCAAAAAACGGCTCACAGTAGGTTTTATGCGGAGGAATCATAGAAATGATGCGTTCGGCAAGTTTCTGCTTGCCTCCATAGTAAGTTAGAGGTGGCTTCATATAAGTTTTAAAAGTTCCTTTCTTTCTTTAACTGCTGTGTATAACTGAGCCCAGAAAGCGTAAGGAACTTTTGTGTTAAAGAACGGGTGTAATAATTTATATTTACCTATGAGATGTTTCTCTTTGTATTCGTTGATGTTTTCGTAAGTGATAATGCTTGTTTTCCAATCTCTTCTTTCAAGAGCTTCTTTCAGAATCATCAATTCATCAAAGCTTCCCGCCTCTTTCAATTCTTCTTCAAATAAATTAAGTTGAGCAAATGCAAGAGAATATGGTTTATCTTCAATGTTGTTTTTTGTCATTGATAAAAAATAATTAATTATAAATTAATGCCTTGTTTATATTCTTCCCAATCAAATGTGCATACCTTGTCATACTCCCCTGCAATCTTTTTGAGTTCTTTTTTTGTTCCTTGCAATTTTACTTTGAAATATGCTACTCCCATTAGGAAACTCTTTAAATCATAGTAATCAAATTTTATTTTTTTAACTTTTATATTTAATTTTTTATTCCTGATAACTTCTTTCATTATTTTTTTCATTTTAATATCTGCTATTTCTGGATTGTTGTTTAGCAAATCAAAAAGATGAGATTCATCCTCTTTCGGGTTTAGAACATAAATAACAAGTTCATCAAGAGAAATTGGAAACTCTACTTCAATTGTTATTGTTTTTTCTTTTGAATTAGATTTTTTAGACATATATTTTAAAATTATTTATTTAATCTTGTTTTAGCTCTCCATTTGTTTATAGGCAAAGTAGAGAGTTGTTGTTTTAAATTTCTTTCTGCAATTTTACAATACGCTTTCTTACCATCAATGCCGATAAACTTTCTGCCAAGCTCAAGAGCTTTTATGCCTGTAGTTCCTGTTCCGCAGAATGGATCAAGAACGATTCCGTTTTTGGGACAACCTGCAAGAATTGGTTTGGTTATTAATCTCGTATTGTATTTCGCATAATGCTTATCATTACTTGGAATTGTGGGAATTGACCAAAAGTCCGTAACATCGCCAGGATTCTTGCCAAGCGGATGACACATCATTTTAATGTCCATATTCATGTAAGAACTTTTTGCTTCTCTGTGTCCATTCCATCCTCTTTTCACTCTTTCAATGGACGATGCTTTGTGCGGTTCACGAATGCTGTCTAAATCGAAATAATATTTTTTATTTTTTGCAAGAAGAAAAATAAATTCGTGTTTCTTGGAAAATCTGTCATGAACGCTTTCGGGCATTCCGTTTGATTTTGCCCAAATAATGTTATTTCTCACGAGCCATCCTCTCTCAGTGCAACCAATAGCAAACCGATGCGGAAGCATTAATAAACTTTTATGAAGCGATTTATTTTTTAATAACATATTTCCGTTTTCTCTGCGCTCCATTGTCGTTTCGCTATTGTATTTCTTTCCTCTGCAAGAACCTGACTGAGTTCCGTAAGTATCGCCAAGATTAATCCAAACAGTTCCTCTTTGTTTTAACACTCGCTTTAATTCATCCATCAGAGACCATAAGTTTTTTAAATATTCATCGGGAGTTTTTTCTAGTCCCCATTGACCTTTAAATTTATAATCCCGAAGTTGCCAGTAGGGTGGAGAGAAGATAACACAATCGATGCATTCGCTTGGAAACTTTTTCAATGTCTCCAGTGCATCACCATGAATAACAGAATTGATTTTTTGTTTTATGTTGAATTTTGATTTTATTTTAAAATTCATTTTATTATTATTAATTCTTTTGTAAGAATTAATTTTGTAAAGTTTCTTTTGTAATACGCATTTTTTGCGTAAGTCCGTGAATATTTTTGCGTAAGTCAAATGCAAAATTTGCGTTAGTTGGGGCAGAATTACCGAGATATTGACTTTCTATCCCCACGTTTTCCGCAACCGCAAATAATGCGTTAGTGGGGCGATAGAAAAGTTTTTGCTGACCTCTTCGCTTTTCGGGAGTGTCCAGCAGTTCGCCTGAATTTGACAAAACAGCGATTAAATTTTTCTTTGATAATATACTGAGAGCGTCATTGATCGCTCTCAATGAACAGCCTGTTTTCATTGCAAGCTGATTGTTTGAAATCCAGTCCAGTTCTTTCCTTTCCGACTTCGTTTTTTTATCTTCCCAACCGAGAGTTTGTCGTATGACTATAAGGAGTACTTTTAATTCTGCAACTTTAAGGTCTTTCAAATAAAAGTCGAACACCGCGTTTGGAACAGGTGTAGTAGATTTTATCTGCATAAGTTTTTTTAATTAACTTTAATAAAAATTAATCTTCCGAATTGATTGTCGGAAGTTTTGGAGTTTTTTCAAATACGTGAAAATCCACCTCCGGCTGATGAAAGAGACGAATGTAAATGCGACCGCTGTCTGTGATTTTCATAATTCCGGATTTATAGAATTTTACTTTTCTTTCGCCGTCTTTTTCATAAACTTTTTTTGTGCAAACATCATATATCTGCATTGTTTGTTTTATGTTTTAAATTTTAACAATAAAATACGACCGATGTTTTGATTAGTTTTATGCACAGCGTTCTATGGAGCGGAATTTTCTGAAAATAATTTCTGATTATTAGTATTGTTTGTCTCATTTCCGATACAAGCGGAAAGACCCTTGCGGGCAATACCAATAAAAAACATTTTTCTTTTTTATGTTCTTTACTGATACCCCACAGGACACTATGCACAAAACAAAAAAACCTATATTTATAAATATAGGCTTTTTGCCCGATAGTTATTTTATCCTAAATAAGATTAACGCTTTGACCACTGAAATGGTGCGATAACTCTTTTCAGAACGAGTAATGCTCTAACGCTTACTCCACTGAAATGGTGTGATAACTCTTTTCGGACTGAACTAAAAAACATATATTTATAATTAGAATATATCACACCTATAAAAAATTTCAAAATGCTAATTTTGTTTTAATACAATAATTTCTTAATGTCAATTATTCGTATCCCGAATTCAACCTCGAAGTGCAACACTAAAGACTTCTAATGGTGTCTTCCATCCAAGCCTTTTTCTAGGTCTGGAATTAAGACTGTATTCGACTTTTAATATCTCTTCTTCAGGTATCGTACTAAAATCTGTTTTCTTTGGAAAGTAATCACGGAGCAGTCCGTTAGCGTTTTCATTTGATCCTCTCTCCCATGAATGATATGGGTGAGCAAAATAACTTTTGATTGAGGTCACTTCTTCAAACAATTTCCAGTCTCGATTTTCTGATCCATTATCAAAGGTCATAGTTCTTTTAACTTTATTTGGCAAATTTCTCATTCTTTTTTGTATAGCAAACACAGTAGCCACACTTGTTCTGTTTTTTAATTTAGTCACAAGATACATACCGCTTTTTCTCTCCAGAAGAGTATTAACTCCAGACTTGTGATTGATTGACTCAACCGAGTCGCTTTCCCAGTCTCCAATTCTTTTTCTGTCTGCAACGATTTTGGGCCTCTCATCTATTGAAAAACCGTTTGGTTTAAAGATTCTTTGACCCTTTCTAGTTCCTTTCTTTTGTCTTCTCTTCTGTTTCCGACGAAGATATATTCTAAGATCTTCACTATGTGTTTTAAGGTATCCATAACCATCGCGATGAATTTGATAGTAAATGAATTGATATATTGCTTCGTGAGAAATTGTTTGCTTAAGATCAATTTTAATTCTTCCAGCTATCTGCTCTGGAGACCATCTTTCTCTCAGGTGTTTGATGACATACGCTTTGATTTCTTTTGTTTTAAGTCTTTCTGCTCTACCTCGGCACCTGCGTTTAAAGAGCGCTCTTTCGTGAGCCAATCTAGGAGTGTACCTTTTATATCCATCTGGAAAATTTCTTCTTAATTCTCTTGATATTGATGTAGGTGAACGATCAAGTGTTTTTGCTATATACCTAATCGATTTCTTCTGCCAAAACAATTCTTGAATTTTTTCGCGCTCCTCAATCCTTAAATGCTTATATTTCATATACTTCTATCTTACTAGAAGTGTTGCACTTACTTGTTGAACTCCCTTATTTAAACATTCTTTCAAGGGTTAGATAAATTTTCAGAAGTGAATTTTTATTTTCTTCCGAAAAATGTAAATCAGGTTTCATAAGATTTGAAAGTTCTTTTGATGTATTTTCATCAAGCGACATCCATTGTCCGCCATTGGGTGTTGTCCTTACTAAAGCTCTGCCGTTAACTTCTTTATAACGATTTGCAAGTTCTTCAAAAGGTATTTTAGATAATATTGAACGATGAATAACTTGCGCTCTGCGTTTATTTACTTTTATGTAGTGCTTTATTGTAGTTCTTTCGGATTCGTGATCCATAACAGATTGGACAGTTTTTATATCAGCTCCGTTTTCTAAAAGATATGTAGCGAGTGTTCTTCGGAAAGTGTGGCTCTTTAGTTTATTTGCAATTTCTGGGTATCCTTCATCTCTTAATTTTTTTCTGAATCTTTGAAAGTGGCTTTTTGCAGTTGATGCAATTAGTGGTTCACCGCAAGAATTAACAAACATTGCTTCGGAAATATCATTGCGTTTTTCTAAATAACTACCAAGCTTTTCTATTGCACGATCAGAAAAAGTAATTTCTCTTTCTTTATTTCCTTTACGAATAACCTTTGTTTTACCAATATCTTTAATTTCGGCAAACTGACATCTTTTAAGTTGAAGTGCTTCATGCAATCTAAGTCCTGTTCCAAACAAAGTTTCAAAAAATGCTTGCATAGTCCACGACATACGGCGACCATGCACACTGCCAGATTCCATCGTTTCCATTATTTTAAAAAGTGTAGCGAGTTCGTAGTCTTCAAATACAGGTTGTTCTTTTGTTCTAACAACAGGCACTTTTATATCACGCCAATCAATAGGAAGCCTTATGTTGCATTCAAGTTGAAGAAAGTCGCAATAACGCCTGAAATATACTATTGCACGTGTTGCGCCGTGTTCTCCGTGATTTCTCCCCGCTTCTTCCAATAATGCGGTATCGGCTCTTTTAATGCTTTTTAATCTTTTATTTTGAATTTCGTGAGGGAAAATATCGTAAAGGTAGCGCCTTTGTTCTCTTATTGTCTTTGCTTTTCTGCCCTTTTGTTTGAGGTAGTTAAAATAACTTTCATATTTATCACTAAACTTTATATAAAACATAGAATGCACAAAACCCGCCTGAGACAATCAAGCGGGTTTGTGCATATGTAAGCTATCACTAGACGAATCCAGTAGCTTACTCATTCCAAGCTAACACCATACAAAAGAAAAGTAAAGTGCTTTCTTGTACACAAATTTTGGCTCGTTGTTGTCTCAACTCCGATATTTTCATATCGGTGCGACCCTTTCGGGCAACGGTTTTTTATATTTAATTTTAATACGACTTCAGAACTATTATGTTCTTCTCAATTTTATTGTCAAGGGAAAAATATTTTTTTGTTTGTATAATTTTTATTTATACCATATTCTTACTCCTTTATGCCAAGAGCAAGTGCCCCTGTGAGTTTTACTATAACTATAAGTGCCATCACGACAAAGAGCTGTTGCTCCATAGTGAGAAACTTTTATTTTAGCTTCAACTGTTGGTGTTGAAGCAATAAACAAACTTCCAATAATTAAAGTTGATAGTATAAATTTTTTCATAAATTAACAAAGCGATATGATTATTTCAATTAAATTAATGTGTTTTATAACTTCATTTTTCATTTTTAACGTTTTTTGTATTTTTTTCAATCCAATTAATTAAGCTTGAATCAACTATAATTTTCTGATTTATAGAATATATATCGTTAACAAACTTTATAATTTCTTTTGGTTTATATTGATAAAAACTTAAAACAAAAGAATTGTCATTATTATTTATATCAGTATAATTTATTTTTATTCCCAAAGATTGAAAAGGTGTCATTTTTGAAGTTCCAACACTTAATAAAGTGATATTGTTTATTGGTATACTTCGTCCATTTTTACCAAATGCACGAGATAATAATTTTTCATCTTTTATTACAAAATAAGTTTCTTTATATTCTAAATAAAACAAGATTCCACAAATTACGATATACCAAACAGTAAATTTTATAACCGAAATTCCTTTAGATAAAAGAATCAACAAAACCAATGGAGTATAAATCCATATATAACCTTCAATTATTCTTTTTTTATTAGGAACTAAATAATGATATTCTTTTTTCATAAAATTTATTTATTTTTTTTATTCAAACTATTACTAAATAATGAACCAACATAACCGGCCATAGCCTTCGTTGCCTGACTCACAGCAGAGCGTATATGAGCAACGGCAACTCTTGCTCCACCAAGTGATCCTAAAAAGGTGGAAGGAGGAGCTCCTGCTGGATTAGGTATTTGTTGACTTACATATGTGGTTGCAGTTCCAATCGCAAAATCATTTACCGCTTTAGCCCAATTTATTTTGCCAGTATTAGAATCTTTAGAGTTTCCGTTTATTATATTACTTGTTGCATTAACTAACCCCCCTGATGTAGTTGCTATGATTTTACCTGTAGTTTGGGAGATTGTTCCATTTGCTACTAATTTTTCCGCAAATATACCTGCTCTTGTTGCCACAACAGCAAAGGCAACAGCGGTTGCAGTGTCTTTAATATATCTACTAGCGGGATCTTCTCCTCTTGCTTGTGTTACTAAATATAAAGGCAGTTTGCCTTCTCTATAATCTTGTACATTTTGATAAATATCTTTTCCTGCATCAAAAGCTAAAGATCCCACAAAAGCAACCCCTGCTGAAATTAAATAAGGATTTTTTCCACTCGGATCACTTAAATTAATAGGGTTATCGCGACTATAGCTGTAAGAATTTTGGTTTGTCGGGTCAAGCAACCAGTCTTGTGATGTTGCCCAAAACATTGGATCCTCACTCACAAACTGCCCCCTTCCACTATCATAATATCTCGCATTCAAATAACTCAAAGTTGAATCCACATCATACATCTGCCCAATGTATTGCCTCTGCTCACTCCAAGTTCCACTAGATATTCTTTGTGAACCATAAGGATAATAATCTAGAAGTTGAGCTGATGTTCCTGCACTATTTGAAACGACACTTGTGCTGTTCAAATGGTCTGTGTGATTGTAATAAGTTGTCGGTGTACTTCCTACTGTCTCTATTGTAGCAATTAACATATCACCTGCGTATATTTGTTTTGTCTTCGTTATTCCGGTGATGTTGTATAACGTGTTTGGATAGTATGTTGTTATTGTTCCGTTAGAATATTTCACTCTCTGACCTGCTTGGTCGTAATCGTAAGTGATAGTTGTATTTCCTGTGTTTGTTGTAATGGTAAATGGCAGAGTTCCTGATGTCATTCCCGTACCATTTGTGACTGAAATGTTCGCTGTGCCTGTTTGTGCTAAATCTATACTTGTTAGATTCATTGTAAGAGTGGTGGAGTTTGTGACACTTGTTCCTCTTGGAGAGCCGTTAAACAGTGCGACAGATACTCCTGCAACGAAGTTCGTTCCTGTTATGGTTATTGGCATTCCACTTTGACCTGCTACTGTTGATGATGGAGAAAGTGTGGTTATGGTTGGAGTGGTGATAATTGGTCCGTCTAATGTAGTGAAAGAAGTGTATGAAGGAGATTGAGCTTGTCCGTATTGGTTTTCTGCTTTCACTTTAAATTGATATGTAGTGTTTGGTGTAAGATTGGTCAAAGTGTATGGAGTCAATGTCACATTTGATGTTCCACTTCCGATCCATTGAAGTCCGTATTGTGAACCTGACGACATATAGAACCAAGCTTGTGTAAGATTGCCATTTGGATTTACTACTCCGTTTAATGTAGCAGTGTAAGCTGTGACATTTGTTGCTGTTGCTGAAACTATTGTTGGAACAGACCCGCCACCTCCGCCACCCATAGGAATTATTCCGCCTCCTTTAGAAGCTAATCCTTTTGTTTCAATGGGCGAACCTTGTGATTTGGACTGAGCCATTCTCATACCACCTCTTGTTATTACAGTTTGAGTTAATCTGTCATTGTAATCAAAAGTGTTTGCAGTATTTCCGTATGCCGTAAGGTTTCCATCATTGTCATAAGAATATGTCGTGCCTCCTACACTTGTTGTAGCGTGAGGGTTGGCGTAATTTGTGCCTGAATTTCCTTCATAAAGATATGTCGTGCCATTCTTGGTTGTAAGATTGCCAAGTGCGTCATATGCGTAAGATTCGCTGTAATTCTGACTGTTTCCTGTTGCTGTTGTTGTAGCAGAAGTGAGGCGATTAAGATCATCGTAAGTGTAATTTACAGTTTTTGAAATGCTTACTCCTGCGGTATCTGCTATTTGAGTGATGTTTCCGACATTGTCATATGTGTAAGCGATAGTTTGAAGATTTGGTCCCGATCTTGTTGTTACCTTATTTGTCATTCTGTAAAGTTTGTTTACATCATAAGTGTTTGTAGTGGTTGTTCCATTTGCATAATTTATTACTGTAATTTTATCAAGTGGAGAATAATCGATATTTGAAACTACGTTTGTGAAAGATCCGCTTCCCTCTTTTTCTTCAACTTGATTTAGAAGTCCTGCTGTATTGTATGTGTATCTGACTTGAGAATTGATTCCGTCAGGATATGTGATAACTAAAGTATTTCCTTGTCTGTCGTAAGTGTAGTTTGTCTGATAATTTACTGCATTAATTGTTTTTGTTTCTCTTGTTGTGTTTCCATTTGAATCATACAAGTAGGCAGTATTTGTTCCAGACAACATTGTGATTGTGCATAATTTTCCGATTCCATTCGTGCAAGAATCATAAGCGTAAGTGGTTTCTGTTCCTGTTTGTCCTGTGTAGTTTTCTGTAAGTTGTCTGTTCACATCATCGTAAGTGTAATTTACAATGTTTCCATTTGCATTTGTTGTTTGAGTTAAGTTTGAAGCGTCATCATAAACATATGAACGAGTTCCATATGATGTATCGCCAACAGCGTGCAAATCTTCTGCTGTTAATCTTCTTGAAAGACCATCATAAGTGAAGTTTCTGACATTGGAAAGTGCGTCTGTGATTTTTGTAAGGTTGCCGATAAGATTCCATTCGTAATTTGTAGTGTAAGTATTTCCTGAATTTAATTCTTCAACTTTCACAAGATTACCGAGTGCGTCTTTGTAATAATTTTTTACTTTCCCGTTTGGATTGGTAATTGTCGTTTCCCATTTGTTGTATGAGTAGCTCCATTGGTCAATGGTTACATTGTTTGAAACAGTAATTAATCTTTCTATTGGATCATAATAGTATGAAATGAATAAATTCTGATTTGAAGGCAAACTTGTTTTTGCAGAACCAGTGCTTGTATAGCGGATAGTTTCAAAAGAAGTAAGTCCACGAGAATCGTAATTTACATCACGAATATTGAACGAATTTGCGGTTTCCGCTTCTTTTCTGTCTTGTATCAATCTTCCATAACCATCGAAGTATTGATAAGTGTCTGCGGAATTTGATGAATCAAGATAATCTGTTTTGTGAACAGAAACTGCATTTGAAGTATCTGTGTATGAGTAAACGGCTTTTGTATCTAATGTTGTCGGAGTGGTAATGTCAGGAATTTTTTCTGTTATCAATCTGTCCAATCCATCATAAACATTGAGATAAACAAATCCGTTTTGTTCTGTTGTTTGTTTTACTTTTCCTGAAGAATAATCATAAGTGTATTGGGAAGTATGAGTCAACGGGTCTGTGATTGTTGTTGGATAAAGATAATATGAATCATAAGAATATGAAGTGGTTTTTCCTCTAGGGTCAGTGCTTGAAGAAACAATTCCGTAAGTTGTGTTATATGCTTTTTGAGAATTGATATATGTCGTGTCAGATTTCCATTGTTCTACTTTTGTTTGATTACCTGCACCGACTGAACCCAAAGCAAGAGTGTCATAATAATATTTTGATTCTTTTACTTTATTACTTGATTGGTCAAGCAATGAATCTTCCGAAGGAAGTCCTACAACATTGTTTCCGGTATTTGTTGCATAAGAAATATTTTCTGTTGATTTATCCGTTCCAGTATCAGTAAATGTTCCGTCATTGTTTGCGGAAACTTCACCCCAAGAAATTTTTTGAGTTAAATTTCCGTAAGTATTTTCATTTGTATATTCTTCTGCTGTATCTCTGTGTGTTGAACCTCCGTCATAAGTAAGAGTTGTGGAACGCACAAGTTTTACAAAATTATTTACACCAAGATTTGATTTATCCCATTTATTAACTAAGACAGAATAAAGATTTCCGCTAGCGTCTGTATTTTCCACACGATATGGTTTTCCTGCTTTTGAAATGTCGTCGTTGTATTCGCCATTTGTAGTGTCTGTGCCATTTCCTTTGTGGTAATAGGTTTTTGTAATGTTATTAACTGGACCGCTTGCTTTGATTATTCCAAAACTTAAAAACTTGCGGTTTGGTAAATCATTTGCATTGTAATAATAATATCCGTTGTAATAACTATATGTTGTTGTTCCTCCTCCGACTACTACTTGATTAAGAGTTTGGATAGGATAAGGAATGTAATTTGAAACATTATTACTTGAATCACGATAACTTACTGCCGACTTGTATGTGAATGCTATTGTTCCTCCTTGTGGAAATGTGATATTTGAAATGAGATCAGCTTTGTTTGTGGAATTATTATTTAAATAATTTCCACTATTATTTGTTGTTACGTCAGGCAAACCATCACCGTCTAAATCAATCAGCCCTGATAACAAACTGAAAAATCCATCAGTAAAACCAAGTGGTGCAAGCCAGTTATTATTTTGAGTCCAACCATTTCCATTATTTATGAATGATGTTTTGTAAAGTGTGCCAAACCAATTTATTGATTGAACTGCGTCAACAAGTCCGTCTCCGTTTATGTCGCCATAACGAACACCCAGATCAGTCAGCGAAGAACTCCCAAATGATGATAATGGCGAAATATTTCCATATTCAGTATTTTGAGTATATGTTCCTTTTCCGTCACCTAAATATGCAGTTGCGGTAGTAGTGTGATTAACAAGATTGTATTGAATGTATAAAATGTCGGTAATTCCGTCTCCATTTAAATCAATATATGTTGTATTGCCATCATTTGAAACATATGGGAAAGTCCAATTAGAAGAAACATCTGTCCAAGTTCCATCTCCGTTGTTTAAATAAACAGCTCTTTGATTGTGGCTGAATTGGGAAACATACAAGTCGGGTAAATTGTCTCCGTTTAAATCTGAAATAACTCCTATGGGAGAACCGTAGCCATACAAGGAACAAGGCAATGTCCAACTAGATAAAGTCCAACCGCTACCATTATTTAAATATACTTCTGAAACAGTTTGATAATAACCTCCGACATACTCAAGATTGGATTTAAAAATATCTGCTAAACCATCTCCGTTTATATCTTGAACGATGTAATTTTGATTAGCAAAATTAATCACAAACTGAACTGGAATCTGAAAATTAGTAGAAAGTGTAAATGTTCCATCTCCATTATTTATATATACACTTCTAGTCCAAACTGGGTTTCCTCCACCATTTTCCCAAGAAGTAAGAATGTCTGGCAATCCGTCTCCATTAACATCACCCCACATTGAACTTCCGTCAAAATATATTCCTGATGGCAAAGCCCAGTTTCCATTGTATGTCCAACCAGCAGAAGTTGTTTTTGCATTTGTAATTGTAAAAGCAGGCAGAGTTGTTGTAGTTGAAGTGATTTCGTCAGTCCCCGATTCTGTAATTGTATTTAAAATTGAACGATTACTGTTGTCTCCTGTTGTGTAAGCCAAAACATATTTGTGAACGATAGAACTAGATGCTTTTATATCAACTTCATTTATTCTGTAATTTGTAGTTTCTAAAAATCCCAAAGAATATGATTTTATGACATCACTTCTTGATTGTCTTAAAAAATCTATTTCGTAAATTCCAGTAGCAGAGCCATTGTTCGTGTAAGTAATTACATTAGGATAAATTTGTCCTCCATTTTTGTAATATGTGTATGTTATATAATTATTGTTTGTATCGCGAACTTCTTCCAACATCCATTTTGCAATTTTTGTTGAATCATTTGGATCATCTTGTCTTGTTGCGGAAGTCATTCCAAACTTATATACAGTTCCCTTTTTATCAGTCGCAGTCCAAGTGTTATTGCTGTATGTATAATTTAAAAAATCTCCATTCTCAACTTTTGAAACATAACTTGTGCCTGAAGACAAAAGCAAATCCCCCGAAAGACTTGATGAAAAATAATTGTCGGTGTATAGAGTATTAACTCCTTTTTTATTTACTCTTGTGATGTATGGAATGTTTGTTGACCAACCATAACCTAAAACACTGTCTGTATCTACTTTCTGGCTGTTGTATTGAAGTTTCAAATCTGGAGACATTCCATTTCTTCCTTGTGGAATAGTTAAGGGATAGTTATACAATAAAGCTCCTGTTGTTGGGTCAGGAGTTGGAACTAATTGTTTTATTGGAGATGTTGAAACAGGGGATGTTGGAAGGAGTGAGCTGTTTGATGAAGCTCCCATAGTAAGAGCTTGCGTTTGCAAACTTTTATCATCTGTTTTTGTTAAAGCACTGTCTACTTCTAGAGTAGCTGGATCTGTGCTAAGTGATGAAGGTAATATTGATTCTCCGGTTATGTCGGTTGTGGGAGTAATGTCGGTTAAACTTGTATCACTTGGTGTTGTTGAGATATCAGTCGGAGTTGTATCTGAAACAACTGGACTCTCTGTAGAAACTGGTGCAGATGGAGCGACATCTTCGGCAAAAGCAGGAGCAATTGGGTAGATTATGAAGGAGAGTAATAAAAAGATAACTGAAATATTTTTCAGTATAGTTTTTTGTTTTTTAGACGGGGTCATAAATAAAAAAAATAATAAAAACGCTAATAATAGTTCGACTAAATTTTAAACATTGATACATTAAATTATACCTTAAAACAAAATCATTTACTGTGGATAAATCTGAGCAAACAAAAGAAGTTGCAATGGTTGACTTGCCCGCATAGCAGTGTCGCACAAAGGATGATTTTTGCTTTCCTTGCCTTCCAATTTTAACGATGTTATGTTCCCTTACGTATCTGTTCTTTATTCAAGAAAACAAAAAAATAAAACTTTAAAAAAATGCAAACAGAATTATCTTTTGGGGAAATTGATTTAAGTCATTTAGAAACAAGCACGGAATTAGCGGAAATAAAGGTTATATATAAAAGCGAAAATAAAAACAAAGTTAAGATAACAAATTCTAAAGATGTGTTTAATATTTTAAATTCACTTTATGATAAAGACACTATCGGATTTCAGGAGCAATTCTATATGCTTCTGCTGAATAAAGGTAATGTTTTGTTAGGATGGATAAAGTTAAGCACCGGCGGGATAAGCGGAACTGTGGTGGATTTAAAAATTATTTTTGCAACAGCTCTTAAAGCGTTTGCTAGCGGAATAGTGGTTTCTCATAATCACCCATCGACAAATGTAAATCCGAGCAATGAGGATGTTTCAATAACGAAAAAAATAAATGATGCCGGGAAATTGTTTGAAATAAAATTGCTTGACCATATTATTGTCGCTCCCGATAATACTTATTTCAGTTTTGCTGATGAAGGAATTTTATGATTTGTTTCTTTATGACTATTCAAAGAAAACCCGAACTTTAAAAGTATCGGGTTTTTTATATTTCAATATAATCGTTGTATTTTTCTATTCCAATTTGCTCAATCAATCCTTTTATAATTTCATCCATATCATTATTACTTTTATAGAATCGAATTTCATGTTTTGAAATATCAGGTTTCATAATCACTCCTATAAAATGCCCCACTTCTAAAATGTATGAAAACATAATAATTGCCAATGTTTGATTATTTGTGTCTCTGATTTTAAATTTCCGCCCCATGTTTAATAAAAATTTTCTTGCAAAAATAATAATTTTATTTCTATTTTAATGCCTCTGCACATCTTATTTATGAAAGGATTTAAGAAAATAAAATATTTTCGATTTTTTGTAGTTGTTTGAAAAAAAACGTGTAAGTTTGTAGCGATTTTTGTTCTTTAACTTATTAAAAATATAAGCGTTAGCTTTTATTCTTGTAACTGAAAACTGGTAACTTTCAATTGACTACATGAGTAATATGTTAATGCTCACGCTAAAGCGTGGGCTTAACTTATTTGTAGTCAAGGGTATACCAGTACCTCAGTTACGGATATGGTTATAGTTCCACGCTTTTTTATTTATAAACTCTGCTTCGGGACTTGGTGGAATAAAACTAAAAAAATTATGAGAAAAATTATTAAAATTTTAGCACTTACTTTTTTAGTAGGTCTAAGTTATTTGTCATTTGGGCAAAATGAAAGCAATGCAAAAACAGCAGGAATAAATACAAGCCCTGCGAAAAAAATTGACTTTGGTTTAAGGGGAGGTGTTGGGATAGCGAATATCACAGGGAGTAAAGATGCTGATGAAAACAGAAAATTTTGTTTGTGTCCACAACTTGGCGTTTATACAGGATTTACTCTTAATGAAAAACTACAATTACAGCCGGAATTAAAGTATGTGAGAAAGGGGTACAATTATTTTTTTAAGAATCGTACTGAAACTAAAGAAAAGTACCGAGCTTCTTATTTAGATATTCCGATAAGTTTACAATACAAAACAAATGAATCCTTCTTTATTAAAGGCGGATTTTATCTTGGCTTCCTGCTCGGTGCATCTCATGTTATAAATGATCATAAAAATACTTCAACAGATTATTTAAACGGAACAACTTTTGGTTTATGCGTTGGCTCTGGAATACAAACAAAATCAGGAATGGATTTTGGTATTACCATAGATAAAGGATTGTCCGCTGTGTATTCAAATAATTATAAAAAATATAATTTTCAAATTATGCTGAGTGTAGGCATAAAACTTAATAAAATAAAAAAATAAATTGTTTAACTAAAAAAATGAATTTATGAAATATCTAAAATTATTATTTTTAAGTTTCGCATTTAGCTTAATCTGCTTTTCTCACTCCTTCTCGCAATCAAAGAATTTGAAATTTGATAAAGTGCTTGGAATTAGCGATTCTATTAAAACTTGTCCTGTTGGCTATGTTTGGGAAGTTCAATCAATACTCAATCATGGAGATTATTTGAAAGAAGATTTTAAAAGCAGTTTTCTTTCAGGACTGAAAAATGAAAGCGAAATGACGTATTACGAAAGATACCATGAAAAGAAAATACAAATTTGGCTTAATGGACAATGGTTTGTTCCTGCTTCATTCCCTTTTATGTTAGAAGCAGGCGACAAGGTTTCAAGCGGTCATAAAAAGAGATTTGTAATTATAGCTCAATATAAAATTGAATAAATAAATTGTTTAACTAAAAAAACTTTAAAATTATGAAAACGAAATTATTTTTAATTGTATTAGTATGTTCATTATTTAATGCAATTATAAGCTGTAAAAACAGCGATAATAGAATATCCATTGCAAAGGAAGGATTAGAAGAAAAAATAAATAATGAATCACGGGGACTTTTAAAACTAAATAAATTTGAAAAAACGGATGGGCAAGAGTCATCCAAAAACGGAATACAAAAGTATACTATTAATTACAAAGCCGAAATAGAATTTAAAGAAACAGCATGGGCGAATACTTCAAAAAATGAAAACGGGAGAGAATTACAGGATGCAGAATATTTTGATATGGGAGGTTTATTAGGACGATTTAGTGCTTGTCATACAGGAAATCCTCCGGGCTCAATTTATCCTCATTATTTTCCAAAGGGCGAAAAAATAATCGTATTTGGATCTGTGGCTTTGGAAAAAAGTGAAAGTGGATGGCATGTTGTTAGTTTAAATTAGAACATAATATTTTTCAGCAAAAAGTGGACAGTCCACAGTTCAAAATCCGCTTTTAAAGAAAAGAAAAATCATGAATAAGAAAGTGCAATCCCCTGCTCTGAACGTATAATTTTGAATCATCTGCATCGTATAGCAAGATAGCGTGTGGACTGTCCACTTGGGTGAGACAGCCACACGCTATCTTGTCGGGGAGTGCCCCGAACCCCCTGCCAAATCATAGATTTGCTTTTTTGAGCCCCAAAAGTACTCAAGTGCGGAATTTATTTTATAAAAGTTGTAAATGAAAAAGGAGTGAGTGTGGAGAAGTTTGTTAAAGAATGAAATTCTAAAAATATTGAAAATGGTCGGGGTTCTGGTTTTTTTATTGAATTTATTTAGCTCGTTAAAATTAATTACCTTTGTTTACAATATGAGGATAATAATAATTATTTCGCTTTTTATTGGAATTATAAAAGTTTCGTTCTGTAGTAGCGGTGCAGAAGACGACAGAACTTTGACAGAGTTATTGTTTAATGGACAAGCAGGTACGATTTTTACTTGTAAAATATTAACCATGACTACTCCTCCGAAACACAATGATAACAATGATAGTATTGTTATTATATCAAAAGATGGAGGAGAAAATGGCGGAACATCAACAGCAAAAATTATTAAGGTTTATTTTGGAGTGGCTGACAGTAGTGTTATTACATTGAATACGGGGTCGTTTTTACAAATAGGTAAAACCTATCTTATATATACAAATGGGGTAGGTACAACTTTCAATTGCTGGAACAGGACTAAACAAATTACGGATATTCCCGATTCTACTTTTGAAGTGCTTTTAGTTAAACAATTCTCAGATATATTCAAGAACAAAACGACAGGTAAATTTAGCTTCAAAAACGCAAAAGGAATTATGATAGCAGAAGGAAAATATAAAAAAGGAATTCCTGTTGGTATTTGGAAACATTATTACGACAATGGAATTATCAAGGCCGAGTATGATTTGAAAAATGACATAATTTCACAGTATTTTGCCAACGGATTTATTAAAAATAAAATAACAATAATAAAAAACAAAGATATATACGAAGCATTTTCAACCAAAGTAAATGGTCAATTAGAAAGAAAAGCAATTGAAATAAAAAATGATACGGGTATGGTTGTGCAATATTATGAATATTATGATAGTGGAAATCTTAAAAATGTATACGGATATATATACATTAATTTGGGCGGTTCTTCATGTGAAGGTAAGACAGGAACCTATGAAGAATACTATGAAAATGGCAAGTTAAAGTTAAAAGGGCAATATGACCACAAAAGACGGGTAGGTCTTTGGCGGTGGTATTACGAAAATGGAGAATTCTATGCTGAATATGATTACAAAGATGGTGCAAACGGAGAAGAATAACAATCGCTATCTTGTTGGGGAGTGCCTCAAGCTACAACATGCCAACATGGCTATCTAATTACTGTTATATTTCCATGCAATTCCCATTCCTTCCCGTCTTTTCCCATTGCTGAAATAATGTAGTAATATGTTCCGTTGGTATGGTGATGTGCATCCCAACCGTTATTTATATTGGTTGTTTCGTATATTTTTGATCCCCACCGATCAAATATTTTTATATTAAAACATTCGAATTCTTCTTCATGTTTTACTTTGAATATATCATTTTTCCCATCGCCGTTGGGAGTAAATATATTTGGCACCAACAAAGAAGATTTATCATGAACAATAATTTCCTTCTCAATTGTATCTGCACATCCCAAATTATTATATGAAATCAGCTTAACCATATAATCGCTGGGTATGTTGTATATATTTGTGGGATTTTTATCATTTGAAAAATTATTGTTCCCAAAATTCCAATACCAACTTGTTGCGTCGCTACTTGAGTTATCATAAAAATGCACAACAGGATTTTCTATACATATATATTCAGGTTCGGCAGAAAAATCAGCTTCTGGCGGTTTTGAAAATGTTAATAATGCATTTGTGCTGAATGTTTGCATACATTTATCAGTAATTTTAAGGATTATATTTTGAGGAGTTGTAAAATAGCAAGAAAATGTGCTGTCGTTTGAAGTTCCGCTATTCCAATCATATGTGTATGGCTTTAGCCCACCTTTTACCACTGATTTGATATTCAATTTATCGCAAAATACGCCTGAATTTGGAATTAAATAAGCGTTAATGTTTTCTCTGTTTTTTAAAAGCAAAGATACTTTTGCAATATAATAATCCCCATTGCATAAAGTGTCCCCTATTGAAATATCAATAGTTTTATTATTTGAATTTATTGTGTCTGCTATTGTATTTATCGAAATCGTATCATACATTTGACCCGTGTTCATCTGAATTTGCGAAGGAATGCCAGTATAATCAATACCATTAATTGCAGTACCAGAAGTATTAATTTTGTATGTTTTATTTTTTTGAATGTTATAAGTTCTTCTGATTATCAGCTTTGCATTTCCGCATCCTTCGTATAAAACAGTATCATTGCCACTATAAGAAACAGAAGGAATTATCTTTAATGGTTCGGAATTGAAAGAGTTCGCTTTGAGCAATACTCCTGAATCCTGACAAGAACCACTAACATCAGCAACAGCAAATTTTAAATGATATTTGTTGCAAGGAATAGTATGAGATATGGCTGTTAAAACTGTGGTGCTTCCGTTAAAAATAAAATTACTGTCATTTGTGTGGTCTATGTAATATTTTGAATAATCTAAGCTAATACAATTAGCAGGATTCCACATTGGATTGCCGGAATGTCCATTGTTTATTGAATTTATAGAAACGGGGTAATTTGTTCCTGGAACAATTGCAATATTTTCACAACCAATAATACCTGGTCCTGAAATGAAAAATGCAAACACATCGTTCATTTTATTACATACGTTATAATTATATTCTTCCGAAGCAAACACGTATTCAAATTTAATGCTATCACCAATTGGAATAAAATCAAACTCAAGAACAGCGGCATCAAAACTTGCATCGGGTGGTGATGGAAAATTAAGAATAGAATCAAGTTGTTTGTCGCCATAAGTGGCTTTAAAAAAATTAGATGTATAGCTTGCTGGTTTTGAAAGACCATAAGGCGGATCAAGTTTGCCTGATGTTAAAATTATTCCGCTATCAATTCCAATATTTACATTTTTTGCAATGAATTTGCCAATATCTTCTATTGGTGCTGTCGGGGGTTGTGAAGAAAAATGATACCCTTGAAAACTAACATTGGAAATAGTTACGCCATAACCACCAAATATTTTTTTAACTAAAGTATCTAATTTAGCAGGGGTAGTATATTCGGTATAGAATTGTGCAAATAGAATATTTGTTTTGATTAATAAAATTATAAACAAAACAATTTTTTTCACATTACGCAGTATTCCATATTTTACAAGCACTTGAAATTTTATAATTTAATCCATTTCATTGTTTTAAATCCGTCACTAAAGTTAATCTGAATATAATACATTCCTGCCTGTAATTCATCTGCCGGTATTTTATATATGTCTTCCCCTTTTTTAATTTGTTGAGGATTCGAAGAACTTACAAGTTGTCCCATAAAATTGTATAAATTGAATTGTGCCCACGAATCTTTTTTTAAATTAAGTTTAACAATAAGATTTCCGTTTTCGATGGGATTTGGGAAACAAGATATTTGTATATCTTTTGAGTTGATTTCTTTTACTGAAAAACCAATACAATATTTTGGACTTAATTCTATATGTCCTTCGTCGCAACTTGGTATTGCTGATGAATAATGATCTACTTCATATCTTCCTCCGTTTATTGCACCAGTTGAATGTTTAATATCTATTCTATTGCTTGCAATAGTATAACCTGCTTTTGAAGCATAAAACATTACCTCATTATTTTGATTTGCATGAAGTAACAGGATCCCGTGTCCTAATTCATGAGCAATTGCCTGAAAAAAATCGTATTTTCCAGATTGTAAATCTATACCACCACTATCTATTTGCCAATTTTTAGTTGAGTTAATTGAAATATCAAATGAGCGTATATAAAATTTTTTGGGATAACTAGACAAACATGTTTTTACATCTGTAAAGCTTGTTGACATTAAAACATCAGGGGGTAAAACTGCCGATAATATTGTACAAATACCATCAGGATTATCTAAAGTTGTTGTATCTGTCCCTAACTTCCAGTTTATACCAGTAGCACAGACCCATTCATGAATAGCTTTATTAATTACCGGCTTTGCAGATGGGAAAAAAGTATTAATATTAGTATTGCAACGAATTGTATAACCTCCCGAATCATTTTGTTTGGAAAGATTAATATTTGCTTTTTGGTAAATTGGGTAAATATCAATATATTGATACAAAGCATATGGAATGGTAATTTTTGTTGTCGTTTCGGATGAATTCGTTGTGAAGTTCTTAACTTTAAATAAACCGCTTCCTGGCTTTGGATTACGATTGCTTTTTTTAGTTTGTCCCTCAAGAGTAGAAGGAAGTTTAATAACAATTTTATTATCTGTCCAACTAATTGTATCGTAATCATCAATTCCTATTGGATTGTCATTCAAATCAACAGGATAAGAAACATCACTTGTATCAGCATCCTTAAAAATAACAGTACCTGTATTTTTCTTTTCACCAAAATATTTACCAGTTATTGTTAATAAAGACCCATTTCCCGCAGGAACATTATTTGTAAAAGTACTATTAATAATGGGCATACACATTTGGTCGGAAATTCCTGTTCCATAATAAGTGTTATCAAAGTTTATTGCATATTGAGCACTATCATTTGGATTTAGAGTATAAAAAGAAAACATCGGAGTAAATGCCTTCTCAGCAAAATCAACATCAGAATAATTGCCGCATCCGCTGACTGCAATTTTTATTTTTATATGCACAAGAACTTCGGGTAAGGATGTTAATAAGGTTCTGTTTAATGCGGGATAATTAAAAACCGAACTAAAAGGTATGTTAATTTCAGAGCTCGTCAAATCAGCTTTGTCGCTATTGGGATCCGTATATGTAGGTATGTTAAATGCAGTACCTCTTGTTATGGTAATATTGTTATTTGCAACGATATTTGAACCAAAAGTTGCATTATTATATGACAAACGTATTAAACAATTATCAAGGTATCCATAGGAATAAGAATAAACTAAGATATCAAATTCCAGATATGCATTATTTTTATCTGTTCCTGTGAGTTTTGAATTGGCAATATCAAGATTTAAATCGTCACCTCTTGTTTTTTTAATTTTTTTTTGAGTGTTATTCTGCTGTTGCTTTTTCCATTCTTCAAACGTCTTTGTTGTATCTATTTTATGTATTTTAATCATTTGTTCCATTCGTTCATTTGATTTCTTCAAATTTTCTTGATAACGAATTTTATTTACACTATCAGTTTTTATTTTGTTAATGCTATCATTTCTCAGCTTTTCTATTCTTTTTTCTTCTTCTCCACAATAATCCTTTGCTTCTGTATCCAAATTTAGTTTTTTCAAAAAAGTGTAAAAATCATAAGGATAATAAAATCTTTTCCCATCCCTATAAGCATAAGTAATATCTTCTTTTGTTGAGTGAACATCGTTTATTTCACTTTCAACAAGTATCTTATAATCTTCTACTGGCATATTATTACCAATCCAATTAGTATTTATTCCAATATATCCTAATGATGACGGATAAATACTCAAAGAATTATTAAATACGAATCTTGTTTTTCCAGTGTATTTGGCATCAGTGCAAAAGAAAATAGCATTTTGTTTTTTTTGATTAAGAAAAATAAAAGGTTCTTCAATAAGTTTGCAACCGGTGCAAAATTGTCCTTGTAAACAACCTAAAGCTGAATCACCTTTTTCGGTAGGATACACATAAAACATCATGTAATTTGGCGAACTTTTAGTAATTATTTCAATAGTTCCTTCTTTTAGTTTTTCTGCACCTTTAAAAATTTGACATATCTTTATTGTTGCTGAACTAAAGCCATAACCAAGTTTTCCGTTCGGTAAATGAAATTTTCCATCGGGTAATTTATTACCTTGTTCATCACCAAAATAATATTGAACATCTATTATTTCTCCTTTAAATACGTAAGGAATGTTTTCTACTTTCTTTTTTAGCTCATTAATATTTAATTCTTTTTCTTGTGAAAAACCTACTATTTGTAAGAAAAAAATACTAGCAATTAAAAGTAAAATCTTTTTGGGTTTCATAATTTTTAAAATTTAATTTAAACAAAGTTAAAATTAAAATTTTCAATTAAACAAAAAATGTCATTTTTTTATTAACATTTTCGTGTTGAGGAAATCCTTAGTTTGTCTGAGAATACAGAAGCATGAAAAATACCTATAAAAAACAAGAAAAATACCTGTTTTATATAGGAAATATTAATATATTTTAATATAATATTTCGTAGTCATTGTTAGGAAACTATTGAAAACACTGAATTTTTATATATACGATATTTATGTGTTTATTTGTGGAAATTTATTTCAGGATTTGTAATTTGGATTATTATATTGAGAATCATTTTTCTAATCAAAAATTTCGAGGTGCAGAAATGTATCAAAAAGCACAGAAAAGCATCAAAATGTATCAAAATGCACAGGGGTAAATTGCTAACTATCAGTAAATCAGGTTTAAGTTGGTAGACTCATAATCTGTGGGTCCCTGGTTCGAGCCCAGGTGGGCCCACAAACGCCGAGATGCACGACTGTAAAAGGTTTTAGCAGATTCGGCGTTTGTTTTTTTAGCCCCCTTTTAGTGCCAGAAAATAGCGGAGTGCGGAAAAAATTTGTTTTTCCTTATCTTTCAATGGTTTTGGCATTATCTTTTTTTCTTATTTTATCAATTTCGTCTTGCCTACTTTCTAAATCCTGCTCAAACATTTTAAATTTTCTTGCCGTAGTAAGCATTTTCACGAATAATATTTCTTGTCCTATCTATACCTGCGAGTTTAAAATAATAATAAATTTCAGGAATATTTTTAATTTTTATTTCTTCATCATTACCTTTCGTTAGCTCTCCGAATTCGTATTTGTAATAATTATATGCATTTTTTATATTTGTTAGAATATTTGCTAAATGGAAAATTTTAAAAATATTAGTGATTCGTTCTTCATTAATTTGTTGGTTTGTCTTTGTCGTATAATTGTATGATATAATTTTTCTTATTAATTCATTACATGTGTCAATTGAATCATCGTTAGCACTGACAACATCTACTTCTGCACCATATATGTCTTTTAATTTTATTTGTGATAAATCATCATTGTTACTTATTGAATTTGTTTTTTCTTTTTTGTTTTGATTGATTATTTCATTGCTTATGATAAAAAAATTACTATTAGTAATGGCTAAAATATAATTTATAAGTTCTATGTTGGGTAAATCTATTTTTTCAATTAAATCTTCAATTTTTCGTGACAAATCATTATGAACTATATTAAGTAAAATTATTGCATCAACACTATCAGCGGAACTCTTATTACATTCATCTTTTAAATCTTTTGACTTTTTTAAATATTCTTTTATTTCATTTATAAATAATTTTAAATCAAAACTATCATTAAATGGTTCTGCAAATTCATTTTTATTAATTATTTCTTTTATGAAATATGCGTTAGAAGTGTTTTTCATAAATTAATTTTATTAGAATTGTAAAATTAATTATAATTCTGCCTTCAAAGAAAAATATTTAATTGTTGATTTAAAGCTGATTTTAATTTATTTATAAATGATTTTTATCTGTTAAGATTAATAATTTTTTCTTTTCTTTTGAGGTGCGGAAATGAGGTGCAGAAAAAGGTGCAGAAATGTATCAAAAAGCACAGAAAAGCATCAAAAGGCCTCGAAATGCACGGGGCTAAACAGCTAACTATCAGTAAATCAGATATAAGTCATTAGACTCATAAATTCTGGGTCAATGGGTAGCTTCGTAAACGCCTTGCCTTATCAGCAAAGTGATAGGTCTGGACCCACAGTTTATTTATCTGTGGGTCCATGATTTTTTTAAAATGGTCGCAAAAACTGAAACAACCTGATTCAGTTTTGGAAATTCCGAAACAATTTGTTTCAGAATTAGAAGTTCTGAACCGGCTTGGTTCAGATTTGAATATACACTACTGAAGTGCCAATAATTATATAATCAGATTTAGTTAGCTCTTTTAGGAAAAGAGCATGTACACAAAAGAAAAATGTATGTTTTGTAATTTTATTATTTATACAAAAAGAATTTATTTTAATTTCACCAAAATAGATTTCATTTTTTGCTTGTTTAATAAATTTGTTGTATTTTTGTTATGTTTTATATTTATAATGTGATATACCAATTCATATTCAAATGACAAAACATAAGACATTAGGTACACCTTCTGCTATTCTTTTAAATAAATTTAATGAAACGGATAAGCAATTCTTCACTATTGCCGATGCTTCTGCGATTTTAAAAGATTCTTCTGATGATACTTTAAGAAAACTTCTAAGTATCATGGTAGAAAGAGGATTGTTAATGAGAATTAGAAATGGTCTGTATCATATTATTCCGTATGACAAAGATCCCAAGACATATCAACCCGACTGGCATTTAACAGCAATGCATTTGATTGACACTAATAATTTTTATATCGGTTATTTTAGCGCTCTTTCTATTTATAATCTTACAACTCAACCTTTGTTAAAAGAGCAAATTGTAATAAATAAAAAAAATGAAAAGAAAATTATTTCTGTTAAAAATATTGAATTTGAATTAATTTATCATAACAAAAAACATTTTTTCGGTGCAAAAAATATATGGATTGATAATTTCACAAAAGTTAAATGCAGTGATTTGGAAAAAACAATTATTGATTGCCTTTTCATTCCCATGCATGGTGGTGGAATAACAGAAATAGCAAAAGCAATATATAAGTCAAAAGATAAAATTAATTTTAAAAAACTTTATGATTATTTAATTAAATTCGATAGTCAGGCAGTAATAAAGCGTTTGGGATATCTGCTGGAATTACTGGGAATAAAAAATCCTATAATTGAAAAGTTATTAAAATTAAAAACTAATTCATTTGTGCCTCTTGATCCTTCCTTAAATAGCGATGGAAAAATATTGACCAGATGGAGTGTGCAACAAAATATGGATATAGAAACTATTAAATCTTCAATGAAAAATTAAATTATGATTAAGCCCGGTGAAATTCAGAAGCATGCTGCCATTAATAAAGTAAAGGATGGTCAAATAGAAAAAGATTATGTAATCACGTGGATTCTTTATGGTATTTCTCGAAATAAATTTTTACATGAAAATCTTATTTTTAAAGGTGGCACTGTTATAAAGAAGGCATATTTCAAAGATTACAGATATTCTGAAGATTTGGATTTTACTCTGAAAAATGACAAAATTGATAACGAAAATTTATTTTCTGAGTTTGAAAATCTTTTTGAGTTTGTATTGGAAGAAGCCAATATTCCGCTAAAAAGAAATCCTGAAACAAATTTTGAATCCGGTAATGTTAATTTTTATATTGCTTATGGAGGACCGCTTGGTGGCACATTTGGAAAAAAAGATTTAAAAATTGATTTTACAAGAAACGAATTATTATGTTTTAAAGAACAGGATAAGTCAATATTCAGAGTGTATTCAGATTTAGAAAAAGATTTTTCAATTAAGTGTTATCAAAAGCAGGAAGTATTAATCGAAAAAATGCGTTCATTGATGGAACGCACTCAGCCAAGAGATATTTATGATTTGTGGTATTTATTTGAATTTGGTAGCTTGAAGATTATTGATTATTCAAATGAATTTAAAAGAAAATTATCTCATAAAAATTTTAATCATGAGAACCTCATTGATAAAATTAATGAGAAAGAGCACAAATTTAAAGGAATGTGGGAAAAATATTTAGGTAATCAGATTCACAATTTGCCGGATTTTGACGGCGTTTATAGAGAATTGATGAAAAATTTACGGGAAGTTAATTTTAAATAAACAGTACTTTAGATTTTTTTTCGTTTTGAATGTGCAGAAATGTATCAAAAAGCACAGAAAAGCGTCAAAAATCCTCGAAATGCACCCTCGTAAACAGCTAACTGTCAGTAAATCAGGTTTGTTTAAGAATACTCATAAATTGCGGGGCAATATGCTGTTTATCAAGCGTTAAGCTATAACTCCGCAACATAAATACGTAATATGTTAATAAAATGTTAGCAATATAAGTTGATTGCTAACATTTTTTATTGTTAATTTGCATTACGTAAATACGTAAATAGATATGACGAAAAATAAAACAAAAAGGAAATCAGTACATCCCGAGTGGGTGGTACTGCACAGAAAGCCAGGCACAGAGCTTAGGCATATAAACAACAAGTACTACTTGTATGAAGTAAGCAGTAAATATGATGCTACTCTTAAAAGATCAAAAAAAATCACAGGGAAACTTTTAGGAAGAATAACTGAAGAAAAGGGATTTGTAGAATCCTCAAAAAATAAATTAAGAAAAAAAGCGGAGCAACCTGTTATAATTGATAGGTTAAGCACAAAAGAATTTGGTTCACAAGAATTGGTTAGGCGATTAGCATCAAAGCATATTAAAGCATTGGAACTTGAGTTTGGGGAAGATGCAAAACTTTTATTTATATATGCGTTTTTTCGTTTGACAGAACAAGCACCAATAAAAAATATACCAATATATTTCACGCATTCGTTTTTGAGTGAAGAATGGAAAGATATTAAAATTTCAGATAAAAGTGTTAGTCAACTATTAAGAAGGGTTGGCTGCAATAGAGAAAAAATAATGAACTACCAAAAACATTTCACTAGCGAAGGAGAAAAAATATTATTAGATATGACACATATTCTTACCCACTCACGTAATATAGAAGGGTCGCAAATTGGGTATAATAACTCCATGACATTTGAACCACAGGTAAATTTGATGTACCTGTTTTCCGCCAAACAGCATGAGCCAATATACTATCGTTTGTTACCCGGTAACATAAGAGATGTAAAAGCATTTACACTAACAATGCAAGAATGTAGATTAAGTAATGTGGTTTTAATAGCTGACAAAGGATTTTATTCAAAAAAAAATATTGAAATTTTAAATGAAGCAAAATTAAAACATATCATTCCTTTACAAAGAGTATCATCTCTGATACATTATCCGGCAAACAATACAACAAACAAAAAGATGTGGGACGGTTATTTTACTTTCAATGAAAAAATAATTTGGTACAAAAAAACGGAAAATGTAACGCTATATTTAAATCAAGAGCTGAAAATAGCAGAGGAAAAAGATTATTTAAAACGAGTAGAAGCAAAAAAGGAAAATTATACAATTGAAACTTTTTATGAAAAACAACAGCATTTTGGAACATTGGCTTTATTGACAGAACCGAATAATACTAAGACCGCCGAAGATATTTATATTGAATATAAATCAAGAACAAACATAGAAACAATGTTTGATGCATTGAAAAACACTATTGACGCAGACAGAACTTATATGCAAAATAACGAAGCATTAGAAGGATGGATGCTTGTTAATCATATTGCACTTCAATTATACTATACTATCTACCAGAAACTATTAGAACAAAAACTTTTGAAAAAATATTCTGTCACTGATTTTCTGAAATTTACTCATAGAATTAAAAAAGTAAAAATCAACGATTGCTGGCGACTTGCCGAGATAACCAAACCTGTTAATGCCTTGCTTGAAAAATTAAATTTACATATTACGTAAATCGGTTGCGGAGTTATGGGTTAAGCATTGTAAATAAGGAAAATAACAAGTGCCCCACAGTTTTTTTAACTGTGGGGCACTTGTTCGGGTATAATGGATGCAAATAAAAATGTACAAATGATAAGCATTTTGACTTTTTTATTTTTTTAAAATTATTTTTTTTAATAAAAATTCTTCACCTCATTTTTTCACTTTTACTTCACCTTGCTCTTCACCTCGTTTTATAAAAAATAGAAATTCAATGTTTTAAAAATTAGGGACACACAGTTTATTTATCTGTGTGTCCATGGTTCTATCGAAACCCCGTAAAGTTGGCATGTTCACTTTTTTGTAGAAAATTTAAAATAATAACAACAAGAATCCTTCTTTTTTTTAATAAAAAGATTTTAGATAACATTGTATATTTGAAATGTTTTGCTTATTTTTGTGTCAAATATGAAATATTATGAAAAACAAGAAACATATATTACTACCCGAAACCCTAAAAATCCTTAGTGAATTTGGTGAAAATTTGAAGTTAGCTCGTTTACGTAGAAAACTCAGTGCTCAACAGATTTCCGAAAGAGCTAATATCGGTATGTCGACGCTATGGCGTGTTGAAAAAGGTTCTCCAAGTGTTGCCATAGGAACTTATTTACTAGTACTTTTTGTGCTTGGGCTTGAGAAAGATTTGTTAAAAGTGGCTACAGATGATGTATTAGGGAGAAAACTCCAAGATGCTGAATTAATTGTTAAAGAACGTGCTCCAAAAATAAAATAATAAAATAAAATGAAGAAGGAACAACATAGAAAAATATTTGTTTATGCACATTGGAAAGGCATGAAGAATCCTGCTTTAATGGGAGTGCTTCATGCAACTCACTATCGCAATAACGAAATTTTCTCTTTCGAATACACGAAAGAATGGCTGAATTCGGGCTTTTCGCAATTTCTTGACCCTGACCTTCAGTTATATTCAGGACAACAATATGCAAAAGAAGGAAAACAGAATTTTGGTGTTTTCCTTGATTCATCACCTGACCGTTGGGGCAGATTATTGATGAAACGACGAGAAGCATTGTTGGCTAAAGAAGAAAAAAGGAACGCAAACAATCTTTTTGAATCAGATTTTTTACTCGGTGTTTTTGATGAATATAGAATGGGGGCGTTGCGTTTCAAGCTTGATGAAGCCAGTCCTTTTCTTGACAATAATGAACGACTTGCTTCACCGCCTTGGACATCACTAAAAAAATTAGAATATGCAAGCATGCAATTGGAAAAAGACGGTGCTATTTATGACCCCAATTATAAAAAATGGTTAGAAATGTTAATTGCACCCGGCTCTTCATTGGGAGGTGCTCGTCCTAAATCAGCGGTATTGGATGATAAAAATAATTTATGGATTGCAAAGTTTCCAAGCAGAAATGACACGAAAGATGTTGGTATGTGGGAAATGATCATTCATGAATTAGCATTAAAAGCAGAAATAACAGTACCTGAAATCAAAACCATGAAATTCACAGGGAAATATCATACTTACCTTACAAAAAGATTTGACAGAACTATTAGAGGAGAAAGAATCCATTTTGCATCAGCGCTAACAATGTTAGGATATAACGATGGCACAAATGCCAGCGATGGCGTAAGTTATCTTGAACTAGCTAAATTTATTATTCAGCATGGAGCAAATGTTGATAATGACCTTGAGGAACTTTGGAAAAGAATTGTTTTTAATATCTCAGTTTCTAACACAGACGACCATTTACGTAATCACGGTTTTATTCTTACAGAAAAAGGATGGATTCTTTCGCCGGCATTTGATATTAATCCTAATGAATCAGGAACTGGCTTATCACTTAATATTTCTGAGAACGATAATTCGCTTGATTTGAATTTAGCTTTAGAGGTTGCAGAATTTTTTCGCGTTAATAAAAAAAGAGCTGAAGAAATAATTTTAATTGTAAAGAAATCCGTAGACAATTGGCACACCTTAGCAAAAAAAATGAAAATCTCTAAAGAAGAACAAGAGCAGATGGCATCAGCTTTTGTAAAATGAAAAACATTAGATGTCAAGCACATTTTAGAATCTGCTTAAAGAACCCCAAAAGTCAAATTTTCCAAACTATAAAAAATTTCAAATAAAAATCTAACTTTGTATTTGAAAATTCATTAATAATGAAACAAAAAAATAATTTACATTCCATCGAAACAGCATTGCATGAGCGAGTCAAAGAACTTAGCTGTCTTTACGGTATTTCTGAAATAGCTCATCAAGAAAAATTATCTTTAAATGAACTTTTAGAGAATATCTTGAAATTGATACCATCTGCTTGGCAATATCCTGAATACACCGTTGCAAGAATAACTTTAGACAACAATCATTTTAACTCTGTCGAATTTCAGGATTTACCTTTCAAACAATCGGAAAAAATAATCATCAAAGGACAACAAAGAGGATATGTTGAGGTTTTTTATATCAAAGCAATGCCTGATGCTGACGAAGGTCCATTTCTTAAAGAAGAAAGAAAGCTAATAAAAGCTATTGCCCAAAAACTTGCTTTAATAATTGAACGAAAAGAAGAAGTAGAACAAATGAAGTTATTGCAATCGCAAATACAGCATGCTGACCGCCTTGCAACTATTGGAGAACTCACCGCAGGTATAGCGCACGAATTAAATAATCCCCTAAATAGCATTCTTGGCTTTGCTCAGCTCATCACAAAAACCGACAATCTAAGTGAGCAAGTAAAACAAGATATTGAGAAAATAATAAAAGCATCTTTACATGCAAGAGAAATAATAAAAAAGCTTATGTATTTCACGCGAGAGATGCCCCAGGTTTTTAATAAAGTTAACTTGAATCAGGTTGTAAAAGATGAAATGTATTTTATTGAACCTCTGTGTAAAAAAGAAAAAATAAATATTTTATATCATCTTGCAGATAATCTTCCTTTTATTCTTGCTGATAATCTACAGCTTAATCAGGTCTTAGCTAATCTTGTTGTTAATGCGATACAAGCCATGCAGGAAAAAGGAGTATTGACTATCTCCACATATTTTAATTCAGAATCTGTTTTCATGAGTATTGAAGATACTGGAATTGGAATGTCTGAAAAAATTATGCAGAATATTTTCGACCCTTTTTTTACAACTAAAGCAACTGGTAAAGGAACAGGACTTGGATTATCTGTCGTTCATGGAATAGTTTTTAACCACAAAGGGAAAATAAATGTAAAAAGCAAAGAAGGTATTGGAACAAAGTTTGAAATTGAATTTTCTATATAAATCAATTGATATGAATAACCCAGATATAAAAAGTCCTAAGACAATTTTAATTGTTGATGACTCCATAGAAACATTGGAATTGCTCAAACGCAATTTAGATAACTTCAATAAAGGTTACCACGTATATAAAGCAACAAATGTTACTGATGCAATACAAAGATTAAAAACAATACCGATAGACATTGTTATTACTGACTTGCGAATGCCCGAAATTGATGGAATACATCTTGTAAAATTTGTCAGAGACAATTATAAGAATACGGAAGTATTGGTTATAACAGGATATCCTTCAATAGAAACTGCTATTGATTCAATAAAATCCGGTGCAGAAGAATATTTAATAAAACCTTTTACGGAAGAAGAACTCCTTAAATCATTGCAAAAAGCTTCAAGTAAACTAATTGCTCGTAAATTACTTGTAGATAATAAAAATATTCATGGTAATATTTTTGGAATTATAGGCGAATCCGAACCTATGCGTCATGTTTTTAATATAATTGAAAAAATTTCTTCAACCAATGCTACAGTATTAATAACAGGTGAAAGCGGAACGGGGAAAGAACTTGTCGCTCGGGCTATACATTACAGAAGCAATCGCTCTAACATGCCTTTTATTGCTGTTAATTGTGCCGCTTTACCCGATGAATTATTAGAAAGCGAATTATTCGGACATATAAAAGGAGCATATACAGGGGCAAGTGAAACACGAGCAGGTTTTTTTCAAGTAGCTGACAAAGGTACTATCTTTTTAGATGAGATCAGCAACACCAGCCCTTCTATGCAGGCAAAATTATTAAGAGTATTGCAAGAGAGAGAATTTTACATGGTAGGAGATAAAAAATCAATTAAAGTCGATGTACGTGTGGTTGCTGCAACAAACGTTGATTTAATGTATCTTGTAAAAAATGAAAGTTTCAGAGAAGATTTATATTATCGTTTAAATGTTGTTAATATTCATATCCCTCCTCTAAGGGAAAGAGGCAATGATTTATTGCTTTTAATTAACCATTTTGCTAACCGGTATAGTAAAGAATTAGGAAAAAGTAAAGTCCCTGTTTTAAGTGATAAAACCATAAATGCATTAAAAAAATATTATTGGCCCGGTAATGTAAGAGAATTACAGAGTTTGATTAATAATTTAATTATTATGTCGGAAAACAATAAAATAGAAACAAACGACTTGCCTCATTCAATGCGATTTTCCATTAAGCATACTCCTAATACTAATAAGTCGCTTTTAGAAATAGAACACGAACATATTTCAAATGTTTTAGCTTCTGTAAATAATAATAAATCTGAAGCTGCACGAATTCTCGGAATTGATAGAAAAACTTTGCGTGATAAATTTAAAAATATTTCTGCGAAAACAGAAAATCTCAAATAGGGAATTATTCCCCAACTGGTACAAAACTCCCCGCCTTTCGTATGTTTTTATTGCCTTTGATTTATTCTTCCAAGAATAAATAATTAATTTTAATTTACTGATTGTAATGCTGTTTGGGCTGCTTTATGAGTATTCTGTCTTTTGCTTTTTATTTATTGGCACAAACATTGAAAACCATATAGCAAAATTAAAAAACACACATGGAAAACAATATTTCAAATAAAACACTTAGCAGCTTATGCTCCACTTGCGTTCATGAAAATGTTTGTATGTATCTGCAATCATATAAAGGTAATATTTTGCAATGCGAGGAATTTAGCACAGAAGATAATCAAATGACAGATAAAAATATTATAATTCAAAAAGAAGAAAACAAAATACAAGAACAGGAAAACCGCACTGGACTTTGTAAAAATTGTGATTTGCGAAAAACTTGTATGCTGTATTCGCCAGACAGAGTTGTATGGCATTGTGAAGAATATTTGTAAACAATAATTATATATAAATTAACTAAATTAATGGAGGTCAAGTTATGAAACAATCAAATAATAATATCGAAACCGGCATTTGTTCAACATGTAATCATATTGAAAAATGTCTTTTTAATCAATCAAATCCAGAAGCTAAAATATATTGCGAAGAATTTGATGATTACGTAAATGTTCCAAATATTTTTATTGCTAACAAAAAAGAGAAATCTTATGTTGACAATAAACCCTTAAATCTGCATATAAATTGTGATAATAAAGCAAATTGTATGTATAGAGATACTAAAACGAAATTGTATTGTGAAGAGTATTTGTAATAAAATTTATTTGTAATGAATTAAATTAATTAATTATTAAAAATTAAAAAAATGAAAAACGAGATGAATGTTAATGATTTTATGCAAGGTATAATAAGCAAAAATCCAGGAGAATTGGCTTTTCATCAAGCCGTAAGAGAGTTTGTGGAAAATGTAATCCCATTTATTAATGATAACACCATATACATAAAACATAAAATAATGGAAAGGATTGTTGAACCCGAAAGAGTAATTATGTTTAAAGTTAACTGGGTAGATGATGCTGGCGAGATTAGAACAAACAGAGGATATAGGGTTCAGATGAATAGTGTTATTGGACCTTATAAAGGAGGATTGAGATTTCATCCAACTGTCAGTTTAGATACACTTAAATTCTTAGCTTTTGAACAAACATTTAAAAATAGCTTAACTACGTTATCACTCGGAGGTGCTAAAGGCGGCTCTGATTTTGACCCAAAAGGAAAATCAGATAATGAAATAAGAAAATTTTGCGAATGCTTTATGTTGGAACTGTCAAGATACATAGGTCCTAATTTAGATGTTCCTGCTGGTGATATAGGCGTTGGAGGTAGAGAGATTGGTTATTTGTTCGGACATTACAGGAAAATTAAAAATGAATTCACAGGTACAATAACAGGCAAGGGTACTTCTTGGGGAGGTAGCTTGCTACGTCCTGAAGCAACAGGATTTGGTGTTATTTATTTTTTAGAAGAAATGTTAAAAAAAATAAATACAACTGTTAAAGGAAAAACTATTGCTGTTTCCGGATTTGGTAATGTTGCCTGGGGAGCAGTTATGAAAGCAACAGAGTTGGGAGCAAAAGTTGTTACAATATCTGGTCCTGATGGTTATATTTATGACCCTGACGGAATAAAAGGAGAAAAAATAGATTTTATGTTGGAATTGAGATATTCTAATAAGGATATAGTAAAGCCGTATGCCGACAAATATAAAGTAAAATTTATTCCGAATAAAAGACCTTGGGAAGTTCCAGTTGATATTGCAATACCATGTGCAATTCAAAATGAATTGGGAAAAGAAGATGCACAAAATATTATTAAAAATAAAACCATTTGTGTTGTTGAAGGAGCGAATATGCCTTGTACAATAGACGCTATTAAGTTATTTCATGAGGCAAAAATATTGTATGCTCCAGGCAAAGCAGCTAATGCCGGTGGAGTTTCAATATCAGGTATTGAGATGGCTCAAAACAGCTTGCATCTTTCATGGACATCCGAAGAGGTTGACGAAAGATTAAAACAAATTATGAAAAGCATTCATGATACCTGCGTGAAATATGGTAACGAACAAAACGGATATATTAATTATATGAAAGGTGCTAATATAGGGGGATTTGTGAAAGTAGCCAATTCAATGATAGAACAGGGCTTGGTTTAATATTATCAAACCATTCAGTGAAGACAGTTAAGATTTGTAGCCAAATTTAAAGTGTTTATATTAATATATTATAAATACATATAACTGTCTTCACGGCTATCATTGACTTTTAATATAAAACAATCTGAATACAAAAAAATATGCGTAAGTAAAATAAACATTTCAAGTAAAATAGGATTTATATATATGATTAGGATTCACAAAGAATTCTCAAAAGAGGATAAATTGCTGGTAGAAGGACAATATGATGAACAGGGATTAAAAACCGGCATTTGGGAAGAATATTATAAAAACGGGAAAATTGCAGCAATAGAATCATATAAGAATGGCAAACTGCATGGTTATTATAAATCATTCCACGAAAATGGTAATATTTGGTCTCTCGGAAAATACAATCAAGGTTGTAAAGAAGGAGTATTTGAAATATACGACCAGCAGGGAAAGTTAATTCTTATTCAGCATTACAGCCAAGACAAATTAATAAATCAGATAACAATTAATAAATAAATTTCGCAAACTAAAAAATGTCTCAACATCAGAAAAATGGAATACGAAAAATGTCAATTGAGATTCATCTTTCAATAGTTTTATTATTGTTTTTCTTTCTTATGCTGTTGCTCCCTGATTTGAGCCCATGTGTTCCACAAAATCTGTTAATCCTAAGATAACTTTACTTTTTTGTCCTGATTTTTACTCCCTTTTGTGTAAACATATTTTAGGACGAGACAAAAATTATTTTTGTTATAAATAAAATAATGTATTAACTTTACCAAATGAAATTATTCTGTTATATATTTTTAATTTATATTATCAACATACTGGTATATCCTTGTCGGGATAATGGAAACATTTCATTTGTAAATAAATCAGCAAATTCAAATCAAAACCACGATGAACAGGATTGTCATACATGCCCCCCTTTTTGCATTTGCAATTGTTGCCAAGTAAATACAATTACGTCTTTAAAGATGACTATTAAAACCATTAAAACAATTCCTATAATATTCGTTAGCATTTACAAAGAAACTCCTTTAAAAGACATTATCTTTTCTATTTGGCAGCCGCCAAAATTTTAATCAATCTCAAATCAGGTTATAAGTGTGTTTATAATGCAAATTGCATTATTCACTTTTGTTATTTGTCAGAAGCTGACAGATTAAACATGCTTGATTTGATAAGCAAATTATATTGTTTGTCGAATTGATTAAAATTAAAGTTTTATGATAGAAAAAATTATTAATTTTTCCATAAAGAACAAAATTATAATTGGTTTATTTGTTCTTGCCCTTGTGGTATGGGGTATTTTTTCATTGAAAGAATTACCCATTCACGCAGTGCCCGATATAACAAATAATCAGGTACAGATTTTATCTATTGCTCCAACCCTCGCAGCAAACGAAGTTGAGCAATTTATTACTGCACCAATTGAAATTTCTGTTGCTAACATTCCAGACATTGTAGAATTACGCTCTGTCTCCCGTCTTGGCTTATCTGTTGTTACAGTTGTTTTTAAAGACAATGTTGATATTTACTTGACTAGACAACAAATTTCCGAAAGGATAAAAGAGGCGGAAGATATAATTCCTGAAGGTATAACTAAGCCTGAATTAGCACCTATTTCTACAGGGTTGGGTGAAATTTATCAATATGTTTTGCATGTTAAACATGGATATGAAAAAAAGTATAACCCAACAGAACTGCGAACCATTCAAGACTGGATTATAAGACGAGGAATGCTTGGAACTCCGGGCGTCGCTGATGTTAACAGTTACGGTGGTTTTATGAAGCAGTTTGAAATTGCCGTAAATCCTGAAAGATTAAGAAGTATGAATATTACTCTTTCAGAGATTTTTGAAGCACTTAAAAAAAACAATCAAAATACAGGCAGTGCATATATTGATAAAAAACCGAATGCTTATTTTATCAGAGGGATAGGGCTTGTCAAAACAATAGAAGATATTGAAAATATTATTGTAAAATCTTCTGAAAATGGAATTCCTGTTCTAATTAGTGATGTTGCAAAAGTTCAATTCGGAAGTGCTCCTCGGTACGGTGCTTTTATAGTTGATACTACTGGTGAAGCCGTTGGCGGAGTGGTAATGATGCTCAAAGGAAAAAACGCATCACAGGTAATTGATGGTGTTAAAGAAAAAATCAAACTCATTCAAAAATCACTTCCCGAGGGATTGGAAATTGAAGCATTTCTCGACCGCACAGATTTGGTTAACCGTGCCGTTGGCACAGTTTCAAAAAACCTTATTGAAGGCGGTCTGATTGTAATATTTATTCTGGTGTTACTTCTTGGTAACTTACGAGCCGGACTTATTGTTGCTTCAGTAATTCCGCTATCAATGCTTTTTGCAATTTCCCTGATGAATCTCTTTGGAATTTCCGGCAATTTAATGAGCTTAGGAGCAATAGATTTCGGTTTGATTGTAGACGGTGCTGTAATCATCGTTGAAAGTGTTGTACATCGAATAACACAAAGCAAAACGCATCATGTCGGGGTAAAAGCACTTACATCTCAACAAATGGATAACGAGGTATTAAGTGCTGCAAAAAGAATGATGAATTCTGCAACATTTGGTCAAATAATAATTTTAATTGTTTATTTACCAATTCTTGCTTTGGTTGGAATAGAAGGCAAAATGTTTCGCCCAATGGCACAAACAGTCAGCTTCGCAATTTTGGGAGCGTTAATTTTATCACTCACTTATGTTCCTGTTGTTTCTGCTTTGTTTTTGAGTAAAAAAACGGAACATAAAAGAAATATTGCCGATAAAATTATGAGTGGAATTAACAAAGCATTTACTCCACTTTTACAAATTTCGCTTAGGCATAAACTCACGGTTGTGGGAATTTCTTTAGTGTTATTTTTTTCAAGTTTGCTGTTGTTTAATTCTTTAGGCGGTGAATTTATTCCACAACTCGAAGAGGGGGATCTTGCCTCTAGTGTAATAACCTTACAAGGTGGTTCATTGTCTAATACAATTGAAACTGTTGAAAAAGCAAATAAAATTTTAATGACAAAATTTCCCGAAGTAAAACATGCTATTTGCAAAATCGGCACAGGTGAAATTCCAAACGACCCTACCCCAATGGAAACAGGCGATTATATCATTGTAATGAAAGACAAAAAAGATTGGGTCTCTGCAAAGACACGAGAAGAAATGATGGAAAAAATGCAAGAAGAATTATCTGTTTTAAAAGGTGTGGTTTTCACACTGCAACAACCAATTCAAATGCGTTTTAACGAATTAATGACAGGTTCAAAGCAAGATGTCGCCGTGAAAATATTTGGAGACAATCTTGAAACGATTGTGCAAAAAGCAGAAGAAATAGAAAAGTTAATTAAACCTGTTACAGGAGTGGAAGAAATAACTGTAGAAAAAATCGCCGGAGCAGGGCAGATACAAGTAATATACGACCGCAAAAAAATCGCACAATATGGTTTAAATATTTTAGACATTAATCGTTTATTGAAAACTGCTTTTGCAGGGAGTAGTGCAGGTGTGGTATATGACGAAGAAAAACGCTTCGACATGGTTGTGCGGTTCGATAAAGATTTCCGTCAGGATATTGAATACATAAAAAGTATGTATGTTCCTTTGCCAAAAGGCGGACAAATTACACTCGACCAGTTGGCATCTGTTGAGATTAAAACAGGTACAGCACAAGTTTCACGGGAAAGCACCAAAAGAAGAATTACTGTAAGTTTCAATGTCCGTAACAGAGATGTCCAATCTATCATTGAAGAAATTCGTCCTATATTAGACAAAAAGTTAAAATTACCTTCTGGCTATTTTATTACTTATGGAGGTCAATTTGAAAACCTTGTTGCTGCAAAAAAACGACTTTCGGTTGCTGTACCTGTAGCATTATTATTGATTTTTGTTTTATTGTTTTTTACATTTCATTCTATAAAACAAACTTTAATAATTTATTCTGCCGTTCCAATGTCAGCTATTGGTGGCGTAATTGCTTTGTATTTGCGTGATATGAATTTCAGCATATCCGCTGGCATTGGATTTATTGCCTTATTTGGCGTAGCTGTATTAAATGGAATTGTGTTGATTGCAGAATTTAACAGGCTCGAAAAAGACGAGGGAATTATTGATATTTATGAACGTGTACTACATGGTATAAAAGCACGTATTCGCCCTGTAATAATGACGGCAGCCGTTGCCTCACTTGGATTTTTACCTATGGCAATTTCAACATCGGCAGGGGCAGAAGTTCAAAAACCACTTGCTACAGTTGTAATCGGTGGTTTGATTTCAGCAACCCTTTTAACTTTAATTGTTCTGCCTATTTTGTATGTTCTTTTTTCAAGGAAAAGAAAAATCCAAATAATTTCTACTTTACCGATAATCTTAATAATTTTTACTATCGGAAGTTTATTTGTTTTTTCAAATACTGTACAAGCACAAAACGCAAATCAGAAAATATATACATTAGATGAAGCTATTAAACAAGCGTTGGCAAATAACGGAAATATCAAATCAGCATCTTTGCAAATTGAGTATCAGAAAAAATTAAAAACTGCAAGTTGGAAGTTCAGAAAAATAGATGTTCAATATACTTACGGACAAACAAACTCACTTGTAAAAGACAATAATTTTACAATATCTCAATCGTTTCCAAATTTCGGTTTAAATATCGGACAATCCAAACTTGCAGAAGCAAATATTAGAAATTCCGAAATCGGTTTAACCTTGACACAGGCAGAGATTGTGAATAATGTTAAATCAAATTATTTCAGTCTTGCTTATTACCTTTCAAAATTAAAACTGCTTAAATATCAGGACAGCCTTTTTGCAAATTTTTATAAAGCTGCTGAACTTAAAACTGAAAAAGGCGAAAGCCCCATACTTGAAAAAATTGCTGCACAAACACAGTTGATGGAAGTTAAAACTTTGCTTACTCAAACAAATTCTGACATTTTAATTTTTCAGAAAAAACTACAGGTTTTGTTAAATGAGATGCAGGATATTTCTATATCTGATTCTGAATTGAAGAAAGCTGAATTCACTTTTATAACTGATAGTTCTGCAATTGCCAACAATCCGGTTTTAGCACTATTTCAACAACAAATTCAAATCAACAGCATTGAAATAAAAGTTGAAAAATTAAAATTAATGCCTGAATATTCTGTAGGATATTTTAACCAGTCAAATAAAGATATTCATACTGGTTATCGCTTTACCGGAATTCAGGCAGGTATATCAATTCCACTTTTATTTTTCTCCCAATCTGCTAAAATCAAAGCATCAAAAATCAATGAGCTGATTTCACAAAACAATTATGAATATTACAAAACAGTGATTTTTGGAGAGTTTCAATCTCTTTCACAAGAATATTTAAAATATAAAACCAGCATTGAATATTACGAAAAAATAGCCATTCCGCAATCAGAATTAATCATCGAACAATCAGGAAAAAGTTACAGAGCCGGAAATATTGATTATCTCGAATATATTTTAAATCTCGACAAAGCATTGGATATAAAAAGTAATTATTTACAAATGTTGTATCAGTATAATCTATCAGTAATTGCAATTGGTAAAATCACAGGAAAAATTAATTAAACGGTGTTGTAAACTTTACAAATATTAATCATGGTACTAACAGAAACAGATGATATAAAAAAGAAGCTATTATTTAAAATCGCATATAGCTTGAGTATTTTTACAGTCGCTTATAACATTATCGAAGGATTAGTTTCTACATATTTCGGTTTTGTTGATGACACATTAACCTTATTTGGTTTTGGCGTTGACAGCTTCATTGAAGCAATTTCAGCCATCGGTATTGCTTATATGATTTTACAAATTAAACGCAACGCATATAACACAAAAAGTAGATTTGAGAAAACCGCTTTAAGAATTACAGGATACTCTTTTTATATTCTTTCAGCAGGTTTACTTTCTTTTAAAGAAGGCAGGGAATGTTTTGAAAAAGCAAAAAGTGATAAACCTTGCACTTGCGGGTGTAACAAAAATTATTAAACTTAATTTATTAACCTTTTTAAATTTAAAAAAATGAAAACAAATATTTTTTTCTTAATCATGGTTTGCAGTTTAATGTTTATAAGCTGTAATAACAAATCAAAATCTACTGAAGAACATGGTAGCGGACACGAAGAATTACCGCCAAATACTGTTGAAATGAACGATGACCAGTATAAAACAGCAGGTATTGAATTAGGTCAGGTTGAATATAAAGTTTTGAGCAATGTTTTAAAAGTGAATGGTACTGTAAATGTACCACCGCAAAATTTAGTTTCGATTTCGGTAAATATGGGAGGGTTTGTAAAAAGTACTGATTTAGTTCAGGGCAGTTCTGTTACAAAAGGGCAGGTTCTTGCAGTTATTGAAAATCCTGAATTTATAGAGCTACAACAAAACTATCTTGAAAGCAAAAACAAACTGGAATTTGCAGAAGCCGATTATAACAGGCAGAAAGATTTATTCAAAGAAAATGTTAGTTCAGCAAAGACCTATCAACAAGCACTTTCAGAATACAAAAGTTTAAAAACAAAAGTATTTGCTTTAGAACAAAAACTAACATTAATTGGTATTGATGCAAAAAAATTGACGGAAGAAAAAATTTCACGTTCCGTCTATGTTGTTGCTTCAATCAGTGGTTATGTGAAAACTGTAAATATTAATATCGGAAAATATGTAAATCCAACTGATGTAATGTTTGAAATCATAAACAATCAAAAATTAACATTGGAACTTTCTCTTTTTGAAAAAGATATTGAGAAAGTTTCGATAGGTCAGAAAATTAGGTTTTCAATGCCTAATAAATCAGGCAAAGAGCAAACCGCAATTATTTATCAGGTCGGTAAAACTATTGGCGTTGATAAAACAGTAAAAATTTACGCCTCTGTTGACAATGATGATAAAAACCTGTTGCCAGGAATGTATGTTAATGCTTTGGTAGAAACCAACAACAATTCAACCACATCATTGCCCGATGAAGCAGTTTTGACATTCGATGACAAAAATTATATTTTTATTTATTCCGAGAGTAAGAAAGAAGGCAATAAAAATGTAACTCTTTTTCAAATGATAGAAGTAAAAAAGGGTATTTCAAATAATGGTTTTACTGAAATTAATTTGCCTAATGGTTTTAATATTGATAAAAGTAAAGTAGTTATAAAAGGTGCATATAATTTATTATCTGCATTGAAAAACGCAGGAGACATGGCTTGTTAAATTTTATATGGACAAGTATTATGTACAGGCAGGCACAATGTCAGGTTGCTAATTACCATTAATTCGTTTTTTTTACTAAAACCATGTACGCTAAGCAGAGCTTTTGTTTATTTTTGCATTTTCAAAACAATTCTCACTTAAAATATTTTAAGATAAATGAAAGTCAACATATTTTTTCTAACGATATTTTTTACACGTTATAAAAAAAGAACTCTGATTTGTAAGATACTCTCTTTTGTTGCCACATAAATGTTTATTGTCAAACATTAGTATATGCAATAACAACTTCGTCGTTTCTTGCTAATACTCTGACATCAGTCAAATACTACAAACAACGCATATATTATTCCAGGTAACCAGAAAAGTAATGTCAGCACTAAATCAATCCAGAATGGAGTTCCAATTCCCCTTACCAGATAAACTGCAAGTGGCGGTATAATAATTGCCAGAATTACAAGTAAAACAGCACTGATATCACTATGAGCAACTGATGCTGCGTTTGTTTTGTTTATATGCCTCTTCATTACTAATGATACGACACGGTTTAGTTTTACTTTTTTAATTTCTCCCGGAATAAGATTAATACTATTTATAGTTTTGTCTGTTTCGTTTTTAACTTCAGGTACTAAAGTCGCAATGCTCTGCGACGGTTCGGCATCAGCAATAACAGCAGTTTCCGCAACTTCTTTATTTTCGGGAACCACACATAATAAATCAGCATCTTTCTTTTCTTTGGTAACCTTGTTAATATGCACAGCAGCTTCTCCTTTACTGAAGTTTGTATATTTCTGTCTTGAGAAATCATTATTTTTTATTGTGCCACACGATAAAAAAAGCATTATAGCTATTGAAAATAATGTTGCAGTACGTAATATTTTTAAGTTTTTCATTTTTCAAGTTTTAATTATTTTTTAATTATATTTTTTAAGAGAGTGTCTTATAAAGTGAGTTTCATAAAAAAATCAAAGCAAGCTGACTTTTGAGACATTCTCATTATCTTAGAGGATTTTCTTACCTCTAATAACTCTAAGTATTATTGCAATTAATGCAATAACAAGAAGAATATGTATTATTCCTCCAACACTGTAGGCAAAAAATCCTATTGCCCATGCAATAATCATGATTACTGCTATTACATAAAGTAAGTTTTCCATAATTTTAGTTTTATTTAAATTTTAGTTTGGTAAAACTATTGTTTATTATTTTAGTGATAGTTAAGATTAAATTAATATGCCTTTAAAATTTTATTAATTTATTTTCTTATGTATAGTGTTAATGGCTGTGTAATTTTCAGTTCAATTGTGATGCCCGCGGATTCCGAAAAAAGATTGGCGAGATAAGTGTAATCATAGTCGAGTTTCTTGCTTAGATAATCAGAAAAATTTATTTTAGGAAGTTCTTCTGCATAATGAATCATTTCAATAATTACGTTTTTTATTTTTTCAATCAGAATAGCTTTTTTATCGTCCAGCAACTCAAGCCCTGATTTTAATAAAGCAATTTTTAATTGAGCTCGCTGTTCAGTAGTAATATTCTCTTTAATATCCACTTCACCTAAATCCACCATTATGTGATGCAATCCGAGTTTATCCAACTCTGATTTCACCATCATTTTACAGCGAATCGAGACCATGTATTTGATGTAGAGTTTCAATATATTTTATACTAATCTCGGTTTTAAAAAGTTTACAAGTTAATATTTAAATATCGATTAAAATTCACAATTGAATTTTAATTCTTTAATTGATTTACAAAAGTATAGTTTTTATTTTGTGCTTTTTTAATAATTTTTTCTTTCGTTTCATTTATTGAATTTCGAGAATTTTGAGGTGCGGAAATGTCGTGTTTTGAATTTTCATAGTACTTGTTCTTTGTTTGTATTTCTTATTTTTAAAATTTTATTTTGTCTGTTCGCTATTGCTTGATTAAATATTTTGAAGTTTCGAGCATAGTGAACAATGAATTTCAAATACAAAGTTTAACAGAAAACCACAAAATACAATCAGCTTTTACCTTTTTCTGCTCCATCAACAAAATGTTCTATACATTGACGTATATCGCGGTGATAGCCACCTTCGAGAACGGCAAAAATATTTTTAAATTTTCGGCTTAAACGAAAACCTACATCATAATATCCTTTAAGGGTATAGTTAAGGTTAAGCAGCATGTCTTTTTCATATCCATCAAATCCGGCAGAAACTCCAACAATATCGGGGTTGAACTGTTCTGCTCTCAGAATGGCTTTACCCACCGATTCCAGCAGTTCCTTATCACCGTTGCCTGCCAATAGCGGGAAGTTCATTGTATATCCTTTGCCTTCACCTTCGCCGGTTTCATTTTCAAAGCCCGACATGGGATAAGTGAAAACTTGATGCACAGAGCAAAACAATACATTCGATGAAGAATAAAAAATGGATTGCGTGCCATCTCCGTGGTGACCGTCAATATCGAGAATAAAAACTTTTTTTCCTTCGTTTACGAGTTTTTGAGTTGCAATAGCTATGTTATTAAAAAAACAAAAGCCGGCTGCACGGTCTTGCCGAGCGTGATGACCGGGAGGTCTCACAACCGCAAAAGCATTATTTTCTGAAGCGTGTATTGCCAATCCTACAGCCAGACATGCTGCCTCATAAGTCTCTGGCGATACCATTACCTCCGCCATAATTCCCTGATGCTTGCAGCTTTTTTTGAAAAATTCTTTGTATTTTTCGCTATGCACCAGCGTTACGAATTGTTCACCATCAATTTCGGTATCTTTTTCCCATCGGTTAAAGTCTTGTATGCGGTATGTTCCGTCGGTGTCGCCAAAGGGATTGTGCTTGAAGAATTTTTTATTGAAAAGAATGTCCATGGTTTTCGTTATGACCGAACAAACTTAATTATTTTTTGTGAACTTGTATGTAACAAATATTTTCACTGCTTCCGAATAAGTTGATTTACCGTCGAAGTCAGTTTGCTTTAAACGATAAAATGAATTTCCATAAAAATGATTGTTATCAGTAATTTTGTAGTAAATTAATTTATTGCTATTTCCCGCTCCATAAAGTTTACCGGCGATTTCCCAGTTTTTCAAATCCATACTTTTTTCAATTGTAAAAAAATCATTATTTATTTCGGAACATGTTGAGCATGATACTTCAACTTTTTCATTAAAAACTTCCGTATTAAAATTTAAAGTTTTTATTGGCAAATAATCTTCATCTTTTGTAAAACCAAAAATTTATTATATTTCAGGTAGTTAAAGTAAAAAGCATTTTTATTTACCTTGGTAATCAAAGCACAGAGGAGCCGCTCCAGTAAACAGTAGAATATTTAGTGCATTTCCTTTTTTAATTCCGAAATATATTCAACCGGATTTTGTGAACTAAAAACAGAATTTCCCGCAACCAGAATATCTACACCACAGTCAGAAAGTTTTTTTGCATTTGATAAATCCACACCGCCATCAACTTCTATGAGTGCATTGGATTTTTTGGATGTAATTAAATTTTTGAGCTCTTTTATTTTATCATAAGTTTTTTCAATGAAATGTTGCCCCCCAAAGCCGGGATAAACAGACATCAACATAATAACATCAACATCGGATATAAACTTTTCGATAGAAGAAACGGGAGTGTCGGGACTTATAACCACACCGGCTTTTAATCCGAATGATTTTATTTCACGTATATTTTCCTGAGTATCATTTCGTGCTTCAAAATGGACTGTTATTAATGATGCTCCGGAATCTTTAAAAACTTTCAGATATTTGTGCGGGTCGTTTATCATTAAGTGAACATCAAGCAGCTTTTTCGAAATTGTTGAAATTTGCTTCGTAATATTCATTCCAAAAGAAATGTTTGGAACAAATATTCCGTCCATAACATCAATATGAAGCCAATCGGTTTCGCTTTTATTCAGCATTTCAATATCTTTTCCCAGTTCAAGAAAATTTGCTGCAAGTATTGATACGGATATCATTTTATATGTAGTTTAAAATATTTTTTTATTATGACTTATGACAAAATTAAAAAAATAAATAAATTATAAAAGAAATAGTTGAAAAAAGTTTCCTGTTTTCACTTGGCAGAAATAATTATTTGTTTGCGGATTCACATGAGGCAACAAAGCGCTGTGGGATTACATCGCTATAAAATTACCTCAAAATTGTGGAGTTCTGAACAAAAAGACACGTAGGGTTTCTTATTCTTCTTTTTTATCTTTTGCTTCTTCCTCTTCGGGTTTATTATCTTCGGTTATTTCTGGCTGAGTTGCATCAGTTATTTCTCCTTCAGAAGTAGTTGCCTGTGGCTGTTCAGCGATTTCTGTAGCAGCAGTTTCAGCTGCTTTTGTTTTGCTTCCGCCTCTTCTTGTTCTTGCTGTTTTCTTTTTTTCCTGTTTTGCTACAAGAAGATTTTCGTTATAGTCAACAAGCTCCATTATGCACATTTCGGCAGCATCACCGAGTCGTGCTCCTGTTTTTAATATTCGCGTATATCCGCCCGGTCTGTCGGCAACTTTTGCTGCAACATCTCTGAATAAAGTAGTAACCGCTTCTTTGCTTTGCAGGTAGCTGAATACAACTCTTCGTGAATTAGTTGAATCAACTTTTGATTTTGTAATAAGTGGCTCGATATATTTTTTCAACGACTTTGCTTTTGCAATTGTAGTTTTTATTTTTTTGTGCAAAATAAGCGACGCTGCCATGTTCGATAACATCGCTTTTCTATGCGAAGACGTTCTGCCTAAGTGATTTACTTTATTTCCGTGTCTCATTTTATCTATTATAATTTATGAAGTAGTTAAGTGGTGAAGTTGTGAAAACTACAAACCACAAACCACAAACTCTTTTTATTCTTTATCTAGTTTATATTTTGATATATTCATTCCGAAAGTCAACCCTTTATTACGTACAAGGTCTTCAAGTTCAGTAAGTGATTTTTTTCCGAAATTTCTGAATTTCAATAAATCGTTTTTATTAAAAGTAACAAGGTCGCCAAGAGTTTCAACATCGGCAGCTTTAAGGCAATTCAAAGCTCTTACAGAAAGGTCGAGGTCAACTAATTTGGTTTTCAGCAATTGTCTCATATGTAATGATGTTTCGTCGAATTCTTCGGTTGCTGATTTTTCCTGCGAATCGAGAGTTATTTTTTCATCAGAGAATAGCATGAAATGATATATAAGAATTTTTGCTGCTTCCTTAAGTGCGTCTTTAGGAGTTATAGAGCCATCGGTAGTAATTTCAAAAACAAGTTTTTCATAGTCGGTTTTTTGTTCTACGCGATAATCTTCTATGGAATATTTCACATTTTTAATTGGTGTAAAAATAGAGTCAACTGCTATTGTTCCTATGGGTGCATTGCTGGGTTTATTTTCTTCGGAAGGCACATAACCGCGACCTTTATCAATCAATATTTCAAAATTGATTTTTACAGAAGAATCAAGATTACAAATAACCATATCGGGATTCAGTACTTGAAAATTATTGAGAAATTTACCTATATCGCCAGCTGTAATTATGTTCTGACCTGCAAAAGTGAATATTGCTTTTTCATTATTGGCAGTTTCAACTGTACGTTTGAATCTGATTTGTTTTAAATTCATCATTAGTTCAGTAACGTCTTCGGTTACTCCTTTTATTGTTGAAAATTCATGGTCAACACCATCTATTCTTACTGAAGTGATAGCAAATCCTTCTAATGATGATAATAGAATTCGTCTCAGGGCATTTCCAACAGTAATGCCATAACCAGGTTCCAATGGTCTGAATTCAAATGTTCCTTTAATGTCATTTGCTTCGAGCATTATAACTTTGTCTGGTTTTTGAAAATTTAATATTGCCATAATTTTTATATTATATAATTTTTAATTTAAATAATTACTTGGAATATAATTCCACGATAAGTTGTTCTTTTATGTTTTCAGGAATTTGTTCCCTATCGGGATAATTCACAAATGTTCCGCTCATTTTTTCGCCGTCCCATTCGAGCCATGGATATTTGCTGCTGTTTTCAGAAACGGAATTGGTTATTGTTTCGAGTGATTTTGATTTTTCTCTCACTCCAACCGTATATCCAGGTTTCATTGTATAAGAAGGAACATTAATAACTCTTCCGTTAACAACAATATGTTTATGTGAAACAAGTTGTCGTGCTGCGCTTCTGCTCGGAGCTATACCCAATCGGTAAACAACATTATCAAGGCGTGCTTCAATTAATTTCAATAAATTTTCACCCGTAATACCTTTTTTATGTGATGCCTTATTGAAAGTATTTTCAAACTGCTTTTCTAATATACCATAGGTATATTTTACTTTTTGTTTTTCTTGCAACTGAGTTCCATATTCCGACATTTTCCTTTTTTTCTTTGCCAAGCCATGTTGTCCGGGAGGATAATTCTTTTTTTCGAGAAATTTATCAGCACCGTAAATCGGTTCGTGGAATTTTCGTGCAATTTTTGATTTTGGTCCTATGTATCTTGCCATATTATTATTAAAATATTTTTATTTATATTTATTTACACTCTTCTTCGTTTTGGAGGACGACAGCCGTTGTGAGGCAATGGAGTTACATCAACTATTTCTGCAACTTCAATACCTGCTGCGTTTATTGTTCTTATTGCCGATTCTCTGCCTGCACCGGGTCCTTTAACAAAAACCTTGACTTTGCGTAATCCCATATCATAAGCAACTTTCGCACAATCCTGTGATGCTGTTTGTGCCGCATAAGGTGTATTTTTCTTTGAACCCTTAAAGCCCATTTTGCCAGCTGACGACCATGAAATAACACTGCCTTCGTTATTTGTTAATGTTACAATAACATTATTAAATGATGCAAAGATGTGAGCTTGTCCATACTCATCAACTCTTACAACTCTTTTCTTTGCAGTTTTAGTAGCTACTTTTGCCATAAAATTTATTGTTCTTTAATTTTTAAAAAATTATTTCTTTGTTGCTTTCTTTTTATTTGCAACTGTTTTCTTCCTGCCTTTTCTTGTTCGGGCATTATTCTTGGTGCTTTGTCCTCTCACAGGCAAGCTGAGGCGATGACGAATACCCCTGTAACAATTAATATCAACGAGGCGTTTGATATTCAGTTGAACTTCTGAACGCAAAACACCTTCAACTTTATATTTTTCAGTAATTACATTACGGATTTTTGTTTGTTCTTCATCTGTCCAGTCCTGCACTTTTTTATTCACATCAACACCTGCCTCATTTAAAATTTTTCTGGCTGAACTTCTTGCAATACCGAATATATAAGTTAACCCTACTTCGCCTATTTTATTTTTTGGTAAATCAACTCCTGCTATTCTTGCCATATACTTTATGTTTTAATAGTTATTTTTGTCTTTGTTTAAATTTCGGATTCTTTTTGTTAATAATGTATAGACGCCCTTTTCTGCGTACTATCTGGCAATCCTCAGTTCTCTTTTTTATTGATACTCGTACTTTCATTTTTGTAAAGTTTTATTTTTTTTGATTACTAATTATATTTGCATGTTTTGTAAATCCCAATTCCTAATTTCTTAATCCTAAATTTTTATATAAAAACTCAAATTATTTGTATCTAAACGTAATTCTTCCTTTAGTTAAATCATAAGGCGACATTTCAATTCTTACTTTATCGCCGGTTAATATTTTAATATAATGCATTCTCATTTTTCCTGAAATATGAGCAATAATAATATGTCCGTTTTCAAGTTCAACCCTGAACATAGCATTACCGAGTGTTTCAAGCACTGTTCCATCAATAGCTATAACTGCCTGTTTTGACATTTATAAATTATATTTTTGTTAAATTAATATTATCTATTTTCTCAATTTCCTCAAAACTTGATAATATGTCCGTTTTATCTTTTTTAACTGCAACGGTATGTTCAAAATGTGCTGAAGGCATACCATCGGCAGTTGTAATTGTCCATCCGTCTTTTAATCTCAATACTTCTTTTTTACCCATATTTATCATCGGCTCAATGGCTATCACAAGTCCTTCGCTAATTTTAACTCCTCTGCCTCTTTTTCCATAATTCGGAACTTCAGGTTTTTCATGTAATTTTTTCCCGACGCCATGTCCAACAAGCTCTCTGACAACCGAATAACCATTGCTTTCACAATACGATTGAATTACTGAGCTTATATCACCTACTCTGTTTCCGAGTCTTGCCTTTTCTATGCCGAGATACAGAGCTTTTTTTGTTGCTTTGAGTAACCATGCGACTTTTTCATCAATAGCTCCAACAGCAAAAGTGTAAGCGGAATCTCCAAAATAACCATTCTTCACAACTCCGCAATCAATTGAAATAATATCACCTTCTTTAATTTCCCTTTCACCCGGTATCCCGTGAACAACTTCAGCATTAACAGAAATACATAAAGTATTTGGATAATTCCTGTAATTCTTAAACCCCGGTATAGCAAAATTATCTCTTATGAATTCTTCTGCAAGGGTATCAAGCAATATTGTTCTAATGCCGGGTTTGATGCTCTTAGCCACCTCTGCTAACGTTTTTCCAACAAGTAAAGAACTTATTTTTATTAATTCTATTTCCTCTTCTGATTTATAATGTATCATTATTGTTCATTGAATTTAATTAACCTGTCATGCTCAATGAACTTCTTCCTTTTATTCTGCCAGATTTCATAAGTCCGTCATAATGCCTCATCAGCAAATGACTTTCTATTTGTTGTAAAGTATCAAGAACAACTCCGACAAGAATCAATAAGGTTGTTCCTCCATAAAACTGAGCAAACTGGCTGTTAATGCCCATAAGGCTTGCAATTGAAGGGAGAATTGCCACAATAGCAAGAAATATCGCACCGGGCAATGTTATTCTTGACATAACATTATCAATAAATTCAGCTGTTTTTCTGCCTGGTTTTATTCCCGGAATAAAGCCGCCGTTCTTTTTCATGTCATCTGCCATTTGAGTGGGATTTATAGTTATGGCAGTATAAAAATATGTAAACAGAATTATCATCAAACCGAAAGTAAGGTTATACCAAAAGCCCGTAAAGTCAGCAAAGGCAGCAACAAAGCCGCTTACTCTGTCGGATTTGGCAAAGCCAGCAAGAGTTATGGGAATAAACATTATTGCCTGTGCGAAAATTATTGGCATAACACCTGCTGCATTTACTTTAAGAGGAATATATTGTCGGGCTCCGCCATATTGTTTGTTACCTACAATTCTTTTTGCAAACTGCACAGGAATCCTTCTTGTTCCCTGCACAAGCAATATTACACCTATTATAACAAATACTATCAATACCATTTCTAAAAGTAAAATCACCATGCCTCCCCCCTGTTCTTCTAATCTTGAAACAAATTCAGCAGCCATTGCAAACGGTAATCGTGCAATAATTCCCACCATTATTATCAGAGAAATTCCATTTCCCAGACCTTTGTCTGTTATTTTTTCACCAAGCCACATTACAAATACTGTTCCGGCTACAAGTATTATTACAGTTGACACCCAGAAGAACACTGAAGGGGTAGTGATATTTGGGTCAAATGGAGTTATTGCATCATTAGGTAGACGGTATACTAAATTCGAAATGTACGCCGGTGCCTGAGCAGCAGTAACGGCAATAGTTAGCAATCTTGTAATCTGGTTTATTTTTTTTCTTCCGCTTTCACCTTCTTTTTGAAGTTTCTGGAAGTATGGAATAGCTATGCCGAGTAATTGAACAATAATAGATGCAGAAATATACGGCATAATTCCCAGTGCAAAAATTGAAGCGTTGCTAAAAGCTCCTCCCGAAAACATATCAAGTAGCCCCAATAAGCTGTCAGAAGTTTGCTTATGCAGTGCTGTTAATTGCGAAGGGTCTATTCCTGGTAATACTACAAATGAACCCAGGCGATAAATAAGAACAAAAAACAAAGTATTGATTATCCTTATCCGAAGGTCTTCAATTTTGTAAATATTCTTTATTGTTTCAATTAATCTTTTCATTTAATAAAAAAATTTAAATTTTTGTCGCAACTCCGCCTTTTGCTTCAATTGCCGTAATAGCAGTTTTTGAAAATGCATTTGCTTTCACTTCAATTTTTGTTTTCAGTTCTCCTCGTCCAAGTATTTTAACAAGTTCGCTTTTCGAAGCTATGCCATTTGTTACAAATACGTCCTTATCAAAAAGAGTTATGTTCTTTTCATCAACAAGTTTTTGCAGAACATCAATATTCACACTCCTGTATTCTTTTCTGGAAATATTCTTAAATCCGAATTTAGGAAGCCGTCTGTACAATGGCATTTGACCGCCTTCAAAGCCGGCTTTACGGCTGTATCCAGACCTAGATTGTGCTCCTTTGTGCCCTCTTCTTGCTGTTCCGCCTCCACCAGAGCCTTGTCCTCTGCCTACTCTTTTGTTTTTTCTAACCGAACCTTTTGCAGGTTTTAAATTACTTAAATCCATTTTCTTTTTAAATTATATTATTCAACTTCTTCAACTGAAAGCAAATGTTTTATTTTATGTGTCATTCCGAGTACCTGTGGTGTTGCCTCAAGTATGACTGGTCTGTGCATTTTAGTTATACCTAATGCCCTTAAAGTTTTTTTCTGACGTTCAGGTTTATCTATTCCGCTTTTAATCTGACTGATTTTAATTTTTCCCATTTTTATTTTTATTAAAAATAAAATTTATCCATTAAATACTCTTTCCATTTTAACATCTCTGAGTTGAGCCACAGTATAAGCATCTTTCAAATGAAGCAAAGCATTAATTGTAGCTTTTACCACACTATGAGGATTTGTTGAACCTTTTGACTTTGCCAAAACATCTTTTATGCCAACACTTTCCAAAACAGCACGCATAGCACCTCCGGCTATAACGCCAGTTCCTGGCGCTGCTGGTTTAAGAAAAACCAATGCTCCGCAATATTTTCCTTCTTGTTCGTGTGGCACGGTATTTTTTATTATCGGAACTTTAATTAAATTCTTCTTTGCATCATCTACGCCTTTGGCGATTGCTGCTGTAACTTCACCTGCTTTTCCCAGTCCGTATCCAACAACTCCTTTTTCATTGCCAACAACAACAATAGCTGAAAAGCTGAATGCTCTTCCCCCTTTGGTAACTTTTGTAACTCTTTGAATATTTACAAGCCGGTCTTTGAATTCTATATCGCTTGATTTGACTCTGTTTATGCTAACTTTTGACATTTTTATTTTTTAATAAGTAAGTTAATATTTAAATTTTCAATCCGTTTTCTCTTGCTGCATCAGCTACTGCCTTAATTCTGCCGTGATATAAAAATCCATTTCTGTCAAAGACAACGTTTTTAATACCGATTTCAGAAGCTTTTTCTGCAATTAATTTACCGACAAATTTTGCCTTTTCGGTTTTTGTACCCTTAGCAGCCAAAATGTTTTTTTCTCGTGAAGAAACAGATGTAAGTGTTTTCTTTGTGGTATCGTCAACAATTTGCGCATAAGTTTCCTTGTTGCTTCTGAACACAACAAGGCGGGGCCTTTCGGTAGTACCCTTTACAACCTTTCTTATTCTTTTTTTAATTCTGAATCTTCTTTCTTCTTTTGTTAAAGCCATTGTTTTATATTTTTTAATTTATTTTGCTTCAGCAGCTGTTGCTGCAGTTTTTCCCGATTTTCTTCTTAATTGTTCATTTATAAATTTAATTCCTTTACCTTTATATGGTTCTGGTTTACGCAAAGACCTGATTTTTGAAACAACCTGACCGAGCAACTGTTTGTCGGCAGATTTTAAAATAAGTGTTTGACTTTTTCCCCTCTCGGCAGTTGATTCGGCTTTTATTTCTTTTGGAAGTTCCATAAATATATGATGAGAATATCCTAAAATAAATTCCACCATTTGCCCCGACACTGTAACCTTATAACCAACACCAACAAGTTCCTGTTCGATTCTGTATCCTTCACTTACACCTTTAACCATATTAGCAATCAATGATCTGTATAAGCCATGAAATGCTCTATCCTGTTGGCTTTCAGTTGTCTTGGTGACAGAAATTTGCGACTCTTCAATATTAATTTTTATTGAAGGAGCTATTTGCTGATAAAGTTCTCCGTGAGGTCCTTTAACAGTAATAAAATTTTGAGCATTCAAAGTAACATTAACTCCTTTGGGTATGAACACCGGTAATTTTCCTATTTTCGACATAATTAAATTCTCCTAAATTAAAACACATGACATAAAACCTCACCGCCAATATTCTGAACTCTGGCTTCTTTATCGGTCATTATTCCTTTTGATGTTGATATTATTGCTACTCCCAAGCCATTTTTAACTCTTGGCAATTCTGTTGAGCCAGCATATTTTCTCAATCCCGGTCTGCTGATTCTCTTTATCATGCTTATAGCCGGAATTTTCGTAACAGGATGATACTTTAAAGCAATTTTTATAGTACCCTCTATTCCCGCTGCATCATCGAACTTATAATTTAAAATATATCCTTTTTCAAAAAGTATTTTAGTGATTTCCTTTTTAATTTTTGAAGCAGGAATTTCAACAACTCTTTGGCTTGCAGTTATAGAGTTTCGTATTCTTGTTAAGTAATCGGCAATTGGGTCTGTCATTTTATTATTACTCCTTTATTATTTATAAATTTTACCAACTTGATTTTGTAATACCGGGTATTAAACCGGCGAGAGCCATTTCTCTAAATGTAATTCGTGATAAGCCAAATTTTCGCATATACCCTTTTGGTCTTCCTGTAAGCTGGCATCTGTTATGCAATCTCACTTTAGAAGAATTTCTCGGCAGTTTGCTCAAAGCGGCATAATCACCTATTGCCTTCAAAGCTGCTCTTTTTGAAGCAAATTTGTTGACAAGTTTTAATCTTTTTAATTCTTTAGCTTTTAATGATTCTTTTGCCATAAATTATTTTTTAAATGGTAATCCAAATTCTTTTAATAATGCGTGAGCTTCGCCGTCTGTTTTTGCAGATGTAACGAATGTTATATCCATACCCATTATTTTAGTTACTTTGTCAATATTTATTTCAGGAAATATTATTTGTTCTGTAATTCCGAGTGTATAATTTCCTCTTGAGTCAAATCCTTTTTCACTTATGCCACGAAAGTCCCTGATTCGTGGAATTGAAACGGAATTCAACCTATCTAGAAATTCGTACATTTTATCTCCTCTGAGAGTAACACGAACTCCAACAGGCACATTTTTTCTTAATTTAAAATTCGAAATATCCTTTTTCGATTTTGTAGTAACTGCTTTTTGTCCTGTTATAAGTGTCATTTCATTTACAGCAGTTTCAAGAATTTTTTTATCTGCAATGGCAGCACCAACTCCCTGATTAATGCAAATTTTATTTAGTTTAGGCACCTGCATTCCACTTTTGTATAAAAATTGCTTCATCAAAACCGGAATAATTTCTTCTGTATATTTCTTTTTTAATCGTGGTATATAGTTCATTATTTTATTACCTCCCCGCTTTTTTTAGAATAACGGATTATTTTTTCATTTTCAATTCTTCTGCCAATTCTTGTGGCGTTTCCATTTCCATCAACAACCATCAGGTTCGAAATATGCACAGAAGCTTCTTTTTTTACTATACCGCCTTTGGAATTTTTCGCACTCGGTTTGCTGTGTTTAGAAACTACGTTGATACCTTCAACTACAGCCCTGTTTTTATCAGTCATAATCTGCAATATTTTTCCTTGTTGACCTTTACTGTTACCGGAAATAACTTTTACAATATCGCCTTTTTTTATTTTAAGTTTTATTCTCATAATTTATATTTCTTATTTTATTACAAAACTTCTGGTGCCAAAGAAATAATTTTCATATACTGTTTTTCTCTTAATTCCCTTGCAACAGGACCAAAGATACGGGTGCCTCTCAATTCATCAGTTGGAGTAAGAAGAACGACTGCATTATCGTCGAAACGAATATAAGAACCATCTGCTCTTCTGATTTCTTTGTTTGTTCTCACAATTACAGCGGTTGATACAGTACCCCTTTTGGTATTTCCTGATGGTAAAGCGTCTTTTACTGTAACGATAATTCTATCGCCAACTGAGGCATATTTTTTTCTTGTGCCGCCGAGTACTCTTATACAAAGTACTTCTTTTGCACCACTGTTATCAGCAACTATTAATCTAGATTCCTGTTGTATCATAATTATTTTGCACTTTCAATAATTTCTACTAAACGCCAGCATTTATTTTTACTCAGAGGACGAGTTTCCATTAACAATACTCTATCACCGATATTGCATTCGTTTTTCTCATCATGAGCATAGAACTTTGATGTTTTCTTTATAAATTTACCGTATTTCGGATGTTTCATTTTTCTTTCAACAGCAACAACAATTGTTTTCTGCATCTTATTGCTGGTAACAACACCTATTAATTGTTTTCTTAAATTTCTTTTTTCCATTTTTTACTTTTTTTCAATTTTTCCTTATAACTGTCTTCTCCTGTGTTCGGTTTTCAGTCTGGCAATAGTTTTCTTTGCGTAGCTGATTTTCATTGGGTTTTCCAATGCCGAGACAGCATGATTAAGCTTCATTTTCAGCAATTGTCCTTCTTCATCTTCAATTCTTTCGATGAGTTCAGGGGTTGACAATTCTTTTATTACCGCGTTTTTCATTTTTATATTTTAATTTTTTCTTCAACATAATCTCTTCTTACAACAAATTTTGTTTTTATAGGCAGTTTCTGTGCTGCAAGCCTTAGTGCTTCTTTTGCCACATTCATTGTAACTCCGTCGGCTTCAATAATAATTCTTCCGGGTGTAACACGTGCAACATAGTATTCTATTCCGCCTTTACCTTTTCCCATACGAACTTCAGCAGGTTTTTTTGTTATCGGTTTATCAGGAAAAATTCTCACCCATGTCTGACCTTCACGTTTCATGAAGCGGGTAACTGCAATTCGTGCTGCTTCAATTTGCCTGCTTGTGATAAATGATGTTTCCAGGGTTTTTATTCCGAATGAACCAAAGTCAAGCGTATAACCGCACTTTGCATTACCTTTCATCCTGCCTTTTTGCTGCTTCCTGTATTTTGTTTTTTTTGGTTGTAACATTAGTTATAATTTAATATGTCATTTGTTATAATCATTTCTCCTTTTCTTGTGAAATTTATTTTGACCTTGTCCTTGACCTTGTTGTCCTTTCTGCATTGTAAGTCCTATATTTTGTGACAAATCGCGTTTTCCAAATACTTCGCCTCTGCATATCCAAACTTTCACTCCTATTCTTCCATAAGTAGTATGAGCTTCGGACATGTGGTAATCAATGTCTGCTCTCAGTGTGTGTAAAGGAATTCTTCCTTCTTTATATTGTTCGGTACGCGCAATTTCAACACCTCCGACACGACCCGAAATAACAAATTTTATTCCTTCTGCTCCCATTCTTATTGCAGATGCCATCGCAGTTTTAATGGCTCTGCGATATGCTATTCTGCCTTCAATCTGACGCGCAACGGTGCTGCTAACAATTACTGCATCGAGTTCAGGTCTTTTTATTTCAAAAATATTTATCTGAATATCTTTTTTTGTAAGTTTTTTTAATTCTTCTTTAAGCTTATCAACTTCCTGTCCGCCTTTACCTATAATTATACCCGGACGAGCAGTATTAATGGTTATTGTGATGAGCTTTAAGGTTCTTTCAATTATTATTTTTGAAATTCCTGCTTTTGCCAATCTTACATTAAGGTATTGTCTGATTTTAAAATCTTCAACAAGTTTACTTGCAAAGCTTCTACCACCATACCAGTTAGAATCCCAACCTTTTATTATTCCCAATCGGTTGCCAATCGGATTTGCTTTTTGTCCCATTTATTGAATATTTTGTTCTTCTTGTTGTTCGTTAATACTGTCTAAAATTATAGTTATATGATTTGAGCGTTTTCTTACTCTATAGCCACGTCCTTGTGGAGCAGGTCTCAATCTTTTAAGCATTCTACCGCCATCAACAAAAACTTCTTTTACATAAAGGTTGTTGTCTTCAATTCTTTTTCCTTCGTTTTTATTTTTCCAGTTAGAAATTGCCGATACCAACAATTTTTCCAGTCGGTTTGAAGCTTCTTTTGTTGAAAATTTAAGAATGTTCAATGCCTGTTCAACATTTTTGCCTTTAATCAAATCGGTTACTAACCTCATCTTTCTTGGTGATGTAGGACAATTGTTCAATTTTGCAATACAAGTAGCTTTCTTTTCAGCTTTTCTTATCTCTGCGCTATTTCGCTTTCTGGAACCCATTTTATTTTATTTTTTAAAAAATTATTTTGCTTCTTCTGTTACAGCTTTATCTTTGTTGCCTGTATGACCTCTGAATATTCTAGTTGGTGCGAATTCGCCAAGTTTATGTCCAACCATGTTTTCAGTAACATAAACAGGAATGAATTTATTTCCGTTATGCACAGCAATTGTGTGACCGACAAATTCTGGCGAAATCATTGTTCGTCTAGACCATGTTTTAACAGCAGTTTTTTTCTTGGAATCATGAATTGCCAAAATCTTTTTTTCGAGTTTTGGGTCAATAAACGGTCCTTTTTTTAGTGAACGACTCATCGTTGTTATTTTATTTTTATTTAAAAAAGTTTCTGGTTTATAGTTTGTAGTTTGTTGTTGTCGCAACTTCTCTACTGCACTTCTTTACAGATTAATTGTTAATTGTTTATTATTAATTATTTATTTCTTTCTTTTTTCGATTATATATTTGTTTGATGATTTTTTCAATGCTCTGGTTTTATAACCTTTTGACGGCAATCCTTTTCTTGAACGCGGATGTCCGCCGGAAGCTTTACCTTCACCACCGCCCATTGGGTGGTCAACAGGATTCATTGCAACACCTCTGTTTCGTGGTCTTCTGCCGAGCCATCTTGTTCTGCCTGCTTTTCCTGACCTTTCGAGATTGTGGTCGGCATTCGATACAGTTCCTATTGTAGCTTTACATGTGTTCAGTATCATTCTCGTTTCACCTGAAGGTAATTTGATTAATGAGTATTTACCTTCCCTTGAAGTGAGTTGTGCATAAGAACCTGCGCTTCTTGCTATGCAAGCACCACGTCCCGGTTTTAATTCTACATTATGAATAATTGTACCGAATGGTATTTCATCGAGAAATAAAGTATTTCCAATTTCAGGTGCAATGCCTTTTCCTGACAATAATTTTTGTCCTACTTTCAATCCCAAAGGAGCTACAATATATCTTTTTTCGCCGTCGTTATAAGCAAGTAATGCAACATTTGCAGTTCTGTTCGGGTCATATTCTATTGATTTTACTGTTGCCGGAATTCCTTCTTTATCTCTTTTAGAGTCAATAATCCTGAATCTTTTTTTATGGCCGCCACCGATGTAACGCATGGTCATTTTACCGCTATCATTTCTGCCGCCAGTACTTTTGAACGGAGCTATTAAACTCTTTTCTGGTTTAGCTTTTGTAATTTCATCAAATGCATTGACAATTTTGAATCTTTGTCCTGCTGTTACCGGTTTTAATTTTTTTAACGCCATTTTTTTAAAATCAAATATTACTAAAGAAATCAATTGTTTCACCTTTTGCCAATGTAACAAAAGCTTTTTTAAACGAATTTGTTCTGCCTGCAACAAGCCCTTTTTTTGTTTGCCTGCTTCTTGCTTTTCCGTTATATCTCGCCGTATTCACAGAACTAACCGTTACGCTATAAAGTTTTTCAACTTCACTTTTTATTTGAATTTTATTTGCTTCTTTGTCAACAATAAAACCATAACGGTGAAGCTTTTCGCTAATACCTGTCATTTTTTCCGTAACGAGTGGTTTTATCAATATACTTTTCATCTTTATTATTTTATTAAAAAAAATATTAATTTTTCAAATTATCTTCAATTACTTTAATAGAACTTTCAACTAATAACAACTTAGCAGCATTCAGAATGTCATAAGTATTGATGTCTGATGCATCTACCACCCTGATTTTTTTCAAATTTCGGGACGACAAAGATACATTTTTATTTGGTTCTGCAAGCACTAAAAGCGTTTTTTTATCAGAAATGTTCAAATTCTTCAGAAGTTCAACATTCTGTTTTGTCTTTGGTTCGCTGAAAATAAAGTCTTCGAGAACTATTATATTATTTTCTTTTGCTTTATAACTCAATGCCGATTTGCGTGCAAGTTTTTTAATTTTTTTATTTAATTTAAAATTATAGTCACGCGGACGAGGTCCGAAAATACGACCTCCACCACGGAACAAAGGATTTTTAATATCTCCGGCACGCGCACCGCCTGTACCTTTTTGTTTTTTTATTTTTCTTGTACTTCCCGAAACTTCGCCTCTTTCCTTTGCCTTATGGGTTCCCTGTCTTTTGTTTGCCAGATGTTGCTTTACATCAAGGTAAATGCAATGGTCGTTTGGTTCAATTCCGAAAATACTATCATCTAATTGAACTTTTTTTGAAGTTTCGCTTCCCGATATATTATATACTAGTTGTTCCATTTTTTTTACTTTTCTAAAATTAAGTATGAATTTTTTGCTCCCGGAACAGAACCTTTAACAACAATAGTGTTTTTTTCCGGTATGATTTTGAGCACTGTGATGTTTTGAATTTTTACTCTGTCCCCACCTGTTCTGCCTGCCATTCTCATTCCCTTAAAAACTCTTGAGGGAAATGAAGATGCGCCAACTGAACCGGGTGCTCTTAATCTATCATGCTGTCCGTGTGTTGCTCCACCCACACCACTGAACCCGTGTCGTTTTATCACACCCTGAAATCCCATGCCTTTGGAAATACCTATTACTTCAATCCATTCGTTTTCTTTAAAAATATCAACGGTAACGGTATCTCCCAATTTTGTGGTTTCGGGAAAGCCATTGAATTCGACAAGTTTCTTTTTCGGGGTTGTACCTGCTTTTTTAAAATGGCCTTTCATTGCAGCAGGTGTATTTTTTTCTTTTCTTTCGTCGAAAGCAAGTTGAACCGCTTCGTAGCCATCTGTTTCTTTAGTTCGCACTTGTGTAACAACGCAAGGACCAGCTTCAATAATTGTGCATGGCAAACTCTTACCCTCGGCACTGTATATACTGGTCATTCCGATTTTCTTTCCAATTATTCCTGGCATTTTATTTTTTTTTGTTAATATTAAACTTTTATTTTAAGTAATTCAAGTACTTTTTTTAAACTTTAATTTCTACTTCAACACCGCTGGGTAATTCGAGCTTCATAAGTGCATCTACTGTTTTTGAAGTTGAACTATAAATATCAAGGAGCCGTTTATATGTACATAGTTGAAATTGTTCTCTTGCTTTTTTGTTAACAAATGTTGACCTGTTAACAGTAAAAATCTGTTTTTCTGTTGGCAACGGAATTGGTCCGTTAACAACAGCACCAGTTGATTTTACTGTTTTCACAATCTTTTCAGTTGACTTATCAACCAGATTATGGTCATAAGATTTTAGTTTAATTCTTATTTTTTGACTCACGTTTATTATAGTTTAAAGTTTATGGTTTTCAGTTTAAAGTTTCTGTAATTTTTCTTTTCTATTTCATAAATGTATTTTTCTAAAAAATCTAAAGTTTGTTGTACTGCAAATATTTATTTATATTAATGTAATTCCTTTTTTTAACTTTAAGTACTTGAAGTACTTTAGGCACTTGAAGTACTGATTTTATCATATTAAAATAATTCCTTTAGTTTTTAAAATAACATCTTCTGCAATTGTTCTTGGTACTTGTTCGTAATGCGAAAATTCCATTGTTGAAGAACCTCTTCCTGAAGTCATTGAACGCAGTGTTGTAACATAGCCGAACATAGTTGCAAGAGGAACTTTGGCTCTCACAATTTGAATTCCGCCTTTTGTATCAACACCCTGAATGCTTGCTCTTCTTTTATTCAAATCGCTCATTACATCTCCCACGTGTTCATCGGGAGTATAAACTTCAAGTCGCATAATAGGTTCCATAAGAACACCTTTTGCTTTTTTACATGCCTCACGAAATGCTATTTGTGCACATATTTCAAATGCCAATGCATCGGAATCAACAGTATGAGTGGAGCCATCAAGTAATCTTACTTTAAGATTATACATTGGATAGCCAGCCATTACTCCATTATTCATAGCAGATTTAAAACCATCGTTAACTGCTTTCACATATTCTTTGGAAATGACACCGCCTTTGGTTTCATCAATAAACTGAAGACCTTTCACGTCTTTATCTGCCGGAGAAACTTCGATTTCTATATCTGCAAAACGACCTCTGCCACCGGTTTGTTTTTTATATATTTCACGATGTCTTACGGTTTCCGATATTGCTTCTTTATATGCTACCTGCGGAGCTCCCTGATTACATTCAACGCCAAATTCTCTTTTAAGACGGTCGAGAATAATTTCAAGATGCAATTCACCCATTCCGCTTATTATTAATTGTCCTGTTTCATTATCAACTTTTACTTTAAAAGTAGGGTCTTCTTCGGTTAATTTACTTAATGAGTTTGATAATTTATCAACATCGAATTGTGTTTTTGGTTCTATTGCAACACCTATAACAGGTTCGGGAAATTCTATTTGTTCAAAAACTATGGGAGCTTTTTCATTTGCAAGAGTATCGCCTGTTCTTATTTCTTTGAATCCGACAACTGCTACTATATCGCCGGCATCAACTTGCTCAAGCGGAATCTGCTTATTGGCATGCATTTGCAATATCCTCGATATTCGTTCTCTTTTATTAGTACTGACATTAAGAACAGTTGCTCCTTCTTTCAAAAAACCTGAGTAAACCCTGATAAAAGCAAGCCTGCCCATATATGTATCGGTAGCTATTTTAAATGCAAGTGCAGCAAATTTATCGTTGATATCGGGTTTTCGTATTTCTTCTTTATTCGTAAACGGATTAATACCAGTTATTGGTGGGACATCTAAAGGGCTTGGCAAAAAAGCAATAACTGCATCAATCAAATGCTGAATTCCTTTATTTTTAAATGCGGCGCCACAAAGAATAGGAACAATTTTCATTTCAATAGTTCCTTTTCTTATTGCATTTAATATTTCTTCTTCAGTAATTGACTGCGGATTTTTAATATATTTTTCTAAAATATCTTCGTTTTCTTCAGCAATTTTTTCAAGAAGATTGTGGTTCCATTCTATTGCTGATTCTTTTAATTCATCGGGGATAGGTATTTCGTTGTATTTCATTCCCTGTGTAGAATCATCCCATTCATAAGCTTTGTTTCTTATAACATCAACAATTCCCTTATATGCTTCTTCGTTTCCGATGGGTATTTGTATCGGAACAGGATTAGCTCCAAGTTTATCTTTCACTTCCTTGACAACAGAAAAGAAATCGGCTCCGGTTCTGTCCATTTTGTTAACAAAAGCTATTCGCGGAACTTTATATTTATTTGCTTGTCGCCAAACTGTTTCGGATTGTGGTTCAACTCCGCCTACTGCACAAAAAATTGCAACTGCTCCGTCAAGTACTCTGAGCGACCTTTCTACTTCAACAGTAAAATCAACGTGTCCCGGAGTGTCAATTAAATTCACCTTATATTGTTCGTTGTTATATTTCCAGTAAAAAGTTGTTGCGGCAGATGTGATTGTGATTCCACGTTCCTGTTCCTGCACCATCCAGTCCATCGTGGCTGTGCCTTCGTGAACTTCACCCATTTTATAATTTATGCCGGTATAGTATAATATGCGTTCGGTAGTTGTGGTTTTCCCTGCATCTATATGAGCCATTATGCCAATATTTCTCGTATTTTTTAAATCTCGTTCCATCACTACCGGCTCATTTTTTAAAATCTGAAATGTGAAAATGCTTTATTTGCTTCTGCCATGCGGTGGGTATCATCTTTCTTTTTGAAAGAAGCTCCTTCTTCTTTGTATGCAGCCATAATTTCCGCAGCGAGTTTTTCGCTCATTGATTTTTCACTTCTGCCTCGTGCATAAGTAATCAACCATTTTATTGCCATTGATATTCTTCTGTCAGGTCTAATTTCCTGCGGTATCTGAAAAGTAGCGCCTCCAATTCTTCTGCTTCTAACTTCTACTGCTGGGGTGATATTTGCTAATGCTTTTCTCCAAACTTCCAATCCGTTTTCACCAATTTTTTTCTCAACTATTGCAATTGCATCATAAAAAACTTTTGATGATAAATTTTTCTTGCCTCGCTGCATTAAGGTATTAATAAACCTTGTTACCAAAACATCCTTAAACTTCGGATCGGGTAACAAGAATCTTTTTTTTGCTTTAATCTTTCTCATTTGTGCATTATATATTTAATTTTATTCTGAATTTATTTTTTCTTTGGTCTCTTCGCGCCATACTTCGACCTTCGCTGTTTTCTACCTTCAACGCCCGAAGTATCAAGTGTTCCGCGTATTGTGTGATAACGTACACCCGGCAAATCCTTAACCCTGCCGCCTCTTATCAGAACTATAGAGTGTTCTTGCAAATTATGTCCTTCACCGGGAATGTAAGAGTTAACTTCTTTCCCATTGGTTAATCTGACTCTTGCAACTTTCCTCATTGCCGAATTCGGCTTTTTTGGGGTAGTTGTATATACTCGAACACATACACCCCTTCTCTGTGGGCATGAATCCAATGCCGGCGACTTGCTTTTGTCTGATTTCAGCTTTCTTCCTTTTCTTACTAACTGTGAAATTGTTGGCATACTTATGTTTTAATTAAACTAATATTTTTTGGGACTGCAAAGTTACTACTTTCATTTAATAAAACAAAAGTTTACATTATTTTTTTTGTTTTTTTTCAAATAATTACACATATATATTAATATTAATTTCCCAAAACGTTAATAAAATGGGAGGTTTTTAGATTAAATAATTATTAAAATCTAAATTGTAAAAATTTAATTTTCTCTTTCCTTTTTGAAAAACTTAAATTGCAATTTGTTTTTTTATTTTAATTTTAAAAAAAAATAATACCCCAAACTTGACTGCTTATACTCAAATCTGGAATATTATTTAAAATAAAGTATTATCTTATTAATGTAATTGCTCCATGAAAATCATATTCTTTTCTGTCTTTTCCTTTTGCAGATATAATATAATAATATGTTCCCTCTGACATTCCTTTTCCATCCCATCCATCTTTAATTTTGTCTGTTTCAAATAATTTATTTCCCCAGCGGCTGAATATCATCATTTTGAAATTTAAAAATTCCCCTTCGTATTTTACTTTGTATTTATCATTAATGTTGTCACTGTTGGGTGTAAACACATTAAACACTTCCATTTTTGTGGGAGTAACAACTTCTATATTTAAAGTATAAATATTTTCGCAGCCCTCTTGGGATATGACCTTTAAAGTTATAGTATATATACCGGGATTTTTATAAACGTGCCTAAAACTCTTGAGATTGCTTGTATATCCATCCCCAAAATCCCAATGATAATAAAACCCATTTGTTCCGTTCCAATCGAACTGGAAGTTATGTGTTGTTACTTCAAATACTTTGTCAACCGAGGAATTTCCATCGGGAACATAGGAAATATTGTTAATGGTAATGTTCTTTACAACAAAGCATCCGTTAGAGCCAGTAATTGTAACCGTGTAGGAACCTGCCTGTAAATTATCAATACAGGTATCATTGTCGCTTGTATTCCAACGATAAGTATAAGGAGGTTCTCCATTAAACGGACTTATGCATGCGATTCCTTTTCTTTTTTCACATACGTCATCAATTGCATTTGCATTTGCTTCGGGTGAAGAATGCACATTAATAACTGAAATTGCAGTTGAAGTACAGCCATTAATATCAGTTCCTGTTACGAAATATGTTGTATTGATTGTGGGACTGGCTGTTTTTGAACATCCAACACCCAAATTATTGCTCCATGTGTATGTATTTGCTCCACCTGCATTTATTGCAGCTATTTTACCTTTACATATTGTCGTATTATTAGCTGTAATTATAGAAGGCGAGTTTATTGTTATAATTTTAGTAACCGTATCAGAGCAACCTGAGTTTGTTTTAGCAATCAGAGTTACAGAATAAGTTCCTGCTGTTGAATAAGAGTGAGTGGGATTTTTAAAAGCAGAAAAATTATTTAACCCCGAAGCCCCATCACCAAAATTCCATGAATAACTGTAAATAATTCCATTTCCAACGATAGTGGAAATATCATAAAACCTTGATGGTTGCTCCGCACATAATGGAATTGTATCGAAAAAATCAGCATTAACGAAAACAGGTTCCATTTTCCCTTTTAAAACAAATTTGCAAGTTGTGTCTGCCGTAGATTTCAAAGTACAAGAATATATAGTTCCTTGAACATGGTTAATAATACTTATACATTGGGTTGTTTCTCCGGTTGACCACTTATAATAAAAAGCATCTGGCGCACACATTATTACTGTATCCTGATTAACAGAACAGTAATTAGGAAAAACTATGATTCGTGATAAACATAAACAAGTTAAATACGCATAAGCGAAATGACCTCCGAGTGCACAATCGTAAGTAGTAAATTGAATTTTTACTGTTTGTCCGTGATATTGTTTTAAATCCATGCCTATTGTTGTCCAATCGACATAGTCAATATCATTTCCTGGATTATAAATATCAGCGCACTTGTTAAAATTAACACCTGATTGACCAGCATAAACCGAATACTGTCCGCAAACAGGGTCTATTATATTTCCATTATTATCCGTTATTACTATGTCAAATTTTGGCATTTGAGTTGGAGCATGTCCGCTGAGCGGTTCCTGTAAAACAAAAGCATATTTATAAATAAAAATACCATTTACATTGGTATCAACCAAAATTGAATATTCCAACCGTTGTGCACCATTGTCACTGTTTCCCATTGAATTTCCAGTATATCCCAATCTGCAAGAATACGAATAGCCATCAGGTATCATTTTTAAAGAATTGCAAGTATATGGGTCCATTCCCTGTGTTCTTATAATTTCATGATGAGGTGGATAGCCGTTTACTGCACCAATAGTGTCTATACCAATTACCTGAATTGGGTTGCCATAAGTCATTGAAGCCGTTCCTTCAATTGCATAAGAACCACTCCAATTTAAAAAATTTCCTTCCGAAAAATCAGAGTTTTCACAAGAGGAAATCAAACTCTGTGATTTTAGGTTATTATTTATTATTAAAAATAATAAAATAGGTAATATTGACTTCCTGAATAGTATGTGCAACATGCAAACTAAGTATTATACCATAATCTTATTTAAACGGCTATATTGTTTAATTGTTATATTTATCCTGATTAGCTTCGCTGTATAGACGGCTTTATCAATTAAAAAAAATTATTTCGGAAAAAGTTAAATATCCAAACGTTTGCAGTATAGCTGGTAAATAAGCAAATAGTTTTAAAAAAAAAACTATTTTTTACAAACATAATATTTTTTTAATAATTTCGCAAAAAAATGGAAGCAACAAACAAAGACATTTTAATTCTCGGTTTAGGAAATGAAATCCTTATGGACGATGGCATTGGACCAAAACTTTGCATGGAAGTTCAGAAAAAATTATCCCAGCCCAATATTAAATATGAAACCGCTGCAATCGGCGGTTTGGACTTGCTTGAATTAATCAGGGATTATAATACCTTAATTATTATTGATGCAATAAAAACTAAAGACGGAAAGCCCGGTGATGTTTATTATCTAACGCCGTCATCGTTTAAAGAAACTTCTAATATTTCAAACATTCATGATATTTCATTTCTTACTGCTTTAAAACTCGGTGAAAAACTTAATATCAAAATCCCATCAAAAATTCACATAATTGCGATAGAAATTGTTGAAGACCTTATCTTCGGAAGCTGCTTCACTACTGCCATTCAACAAAAATACGATGCAATTAAAAATGAAGTTGTAAAATTGATTTCCGAACTCATATTTTTGAAACATTAAAAATATTTTAATTATTTTTTTTTATCAATAAAAATAATTTTAATTTCGCTATTCTTTTAACAACAGTTGTTATTTATTTAACAAATAAAAATAAATTATTATGGAAGCCAAATTGAAATCAATAATTGAGAAACACAGGAAAGATGCAGGACGACTAATGGATATTTTGCATGATGTTCAATGCGAATTCGGTTATATTCCTTACGATGCAATAAAAATAGTTTCTGAAATCCTTAATATTTCAAAAGTTGACGTTGAACAAACAATTTCTTTTTATCATTTCTTTTCAACTTCGCCTGTCGGTAAAAATGTAATCTATTTAAACGATAGTGTTGTTGCAAACTTTATGGGCAAAGAGGAAATCGCAAAAGCATTTGAAAAAGAAGTTGGCTGCACTTTTGGTAATATATCTAAAGACGGGCAATTCGGATTGTTCAACACTGCATGTATCGGAATGAACGACCAGGAGCCGGCTGCATTAATCAATGGTGTTGTATTCACTCAACTCACAACTTCAAAAGTTAAAGAAATAATTTCCGGACTAAAAGCAGGAAAGAAAGCAAAAGAACTCGTAAAGTCATTCGGCGATGGCGCAAATGCTTCCGAACCGATAAAATCAATAGTCAATAATAATATAAAGAAAAAGGGACAAGTAATATTCAGTGAATATACAACAGGTTCAGCACTCCAGAAACTCATAAATAAAACTCCCGAAGATGTAATAAACGAAATAAAAGCATCGAATATTAAAGGTCGCGGTGGTGCAGGTTTTCCGACAGGACTAAAATGGGATTTCTGCAGAAAAGAACAGGGAGCAGAAAAATTTGTTATCTGCAACGCCGATGAAGGCGAACCCGGAACTTTCAAAGACAGGGTGCTATTAACTGAAATTCCACAGAGAGTGTTCGAAGGCATGGCAGTTGCTGGATATGCAATCGGTGCAAAACAAGGAATTCTTTATTTAAGAAATGAATATTTATATCTTAAAGCACATCTTGAAAAGACACTTGAAGATTTAAGAAAGAAAAATCTATTAGGAAAAAATATTGTGGGAAAATCAGGATTTGATTTTGACATAAGAATACAACTCGGTGCCGGTGCTTATATTTGTGGTGAGGAAAGCGGATTAATAGAATCCGCCGAAGGCAAAAGAGGAGAACCGCGTAATCGCCCGCCATTCCCTGCACAGAAAGGATATCTGCAAAAGCCAACAGTTGTTAATAATGTTGAAACTTTAGCATCGGTAATAAGAATAATTGAAAAAGGAAGCGACTGGTATAAATCAATCGGGACAAAGGATTCAAGCGGAACAAAAGTTCTGAGCATTTCGGGTGATTGCAAGAATCCCGGTGTTTATGAAATAGAATGGGGAATAACAATAAAAGAAATGCTTGAAATGTGTGGAGCCGAAAATGTTCAGGCAGTTCAGGTTGCCGGTCCATCAGGAAGATTAATAAGCGAAAAAGAATTTTCGAGAAAAATCGCTAACGAAGATTTGGCAACAGGCGGCTCAATGATAATTATAGGAAAACAAAGGAATATATTGAAAGATGTTGTTAAAAATTTCACTGAATTTTTCATTGACGAATCCTGCGGTTCATGTGTTCCTTGCAGAGCTTTAAATCCTGTGTTGCTGCAAAAACTCGAAAAAGTAATTTCAGGTAAAGCAACTTCAAAAGATATTGACGAAATGACAACACTCGGCAAAATGATGAAAGAATTAAACCGCTGCGGACTTGGACAAACTGCTGCTAACCCTGTTTTAACATCAATTGAAAATTTTAGAAATAAATATGATGAACTTATAAAAATAAAAGAAGAGCAAAGTATTTATGATTTTGATATGAATGCGGCAGTGAAAGCTTCTTGTGAAGCTGTTGGCAGAAATGTAAAAAATTAGGATTGGGGATTTAAGATTTAGGATTTAAAATAATTAACTATTAACAATTAACCAACATGGCTGAAAAAATAAAATTTAAAATTGACGGAAAAGAATGTTGCGGTGATGCCGGACAATTCTTAATTGACGCCGCAGCTGAATGTGGTGTTTACATTCCTTATTTATGTCACATGAAAGGAATTGTTCCTGCAGGTTCCTGCAGAGTATGCACGGTGAAGGTGAATGGTCGTCCCATGGCAGCTTGCACTACACCTGTTGGCAACGACATTCAAAATGCAAACATCGAAAATGCAACTCCTCAACTCGAAGAAATGAGGAAAGCAATTATTGAATTGCTTTTTGTAGAAGGTAATCATTTTTGTCCTTCTTGTGAAAAGAGCGGTAATTGCGAACTTCAGGCATTAGCATATCGCTACAAAATGATGGTTCCGCAATTTTCTTATAATTTTCCGTTAAAAAAAATAGATGCACTAACTCCAAAATTATTTATTGACAGAAACCGTTGCATTTTATGTAAAAAATGTATTCGCACCATAAAAGATAAAGACAATAAGAGTTATTTCGCATTTAATAAAAGAGGTGCAAAACTTGAAATTCATGTTGACCATGATTTAGCCCCTTCAATGAGCGACGAGTTAGCTCAAAAGGCAATGGATAATTGTCCGGTTGGCTCAATTATTAAAAAAGAAAAAGGATTTGACACACCAATAGGCAAACGTAAATTCGATAAAAAACCTATTGGAAGTGATGTCGAAAAATAAAAAAAGTTTGTGGTTTGTAGTTATCACAACTTCACAAATTATAACAATGAATAATGAAGTTTATAAATATAAAATACTGGAGGAAATAAAATGAGCAAAGCAGTAGTAGCAACAGCATCATTAGCCGGATGTTTCGGGTGTCACATGTCAATTCTTGATATTGACGAAAGAATATTGAAATTAATCGAACTGGTTGAATTCAACAAATCACCGGTTGATGATATTAAAGAATTTACAAAAATGTGCGATGTGGGAATAATTGAAGGTGGTTGCTGTAACAGCGAGAATATTGAAAATTTAAAAAATTTCCGAAAACATTGCAAGATTCTTATTTCGCTGGGTGAATGTGCAATAATGGGTGGTTTGCCTGCACTCCGAAACGGAATTCCCGTAAAAGAATGTATAGTGGAAGCATATTTAGAAGGACCAACAGTTGAAACCGGAAATCCCGAAAAAATATTACCGAATGATGAAGAACTTCCGATGATACTTAATAAAGTTTATCCTTGTCACGAAATCGTAAAAATAGATTATTTTTTGCCGGGTTGTCCACCAAGAGCCGATTTGATTTGGAATGCCCTTGAAGCACTTCTGACAGGCAAAGAAATGAATATACCTTACGAAGTTTTTAAATTTGATTGAAAAACTTTAAACTTTAAACATTAAACTTTAAACTGAAACAAAATGTCAGCAAAAAAAATAACAATAGAGCCGGTAACCAGAGTTGAAGGACATGGCAAGGTTACAATTCACATGGATGAAAATAATAATGTTTCTCAAACTCGTCTTCATATTGTTGAATTCAGGGGATTTGAACGATTTACGCAAGGCAGACCATATTGGGAAATGCCTGTTCTGGTTCAGCGTCTTTGCGGAATATGCCCGGTAAGTCATCATCTTGCTGCTGCAAAAGCACTTGATGTTATTGTTGGTGCAGGAACCGGAGAAGGGTTAACTCCAACGGGAGAAAAAATGCGTCGCCTTATGCACTACGGACAAATGTTCCAATCACATGCTTTGCATTTTTTTCATTTAGTTTCGCCCGATTTATTATTTGGTTACGACAGTGACCCGCTGACAAGAAACGTTATTGGCGTTGCAATGAAACATCCCGATTTGGCTGTGCAGGGAGTAATGATGAGAAAATACGGACAGGAAATTATTGAAGCAACAGCAGGAAAGAAAATTCACGGAACAGGAGCTATTCCAGGCGGAATAAATAAAAATTTATCAATTGAAGAAAGAGATAAATTTTTAAAAGGTACAGACCCATTGAATATTAAAAAAATGCTCGAATGGGCTGTTGGCGCACTTGAGCTTTTTAAAGATTATCATAAAAAGAATAAGGACTTTATTGATAATTTCTCAAAGTTCCCTTCAAGCTTTTTAAGTTTGGTTAGAAAAGACGGTGCTTTAGATTTATATCACGGCGTTTTAAGAGCTGTTGATGCCGAAGGAAAGAAAATTTTAAATGATGTGGATTATCAGGATTACCTCAAATACATTGCTGAAGAAGTGCGTTCATGGAGTTACATGAAATTCCCGTTTTTACGAGAACTCGGAAAAGAAAAGGGCTGGTACACTGTTGGACCGCTTGCACGCCTAAACGTTTGCGACTTCATCCCTACCCCGCTTGCACAAAAAGAATTTGAAGAATTTAAAAAATATACAAACGGCAAACCAAATACAATGAGCATGCACATGCACTGGGCAAGATTAATTGAATTGCTGCATTCTGCCGAAGTTATTAATGATTTACTGAACGATGCGGATTTACAAAAAGCAGATTTGGTGAAAAAAGGAAAGAAACAAAACGAAGGAGTTGGTGTAATTGAAGCACCACGCGGAACATTATTCCACCATTATAAAATAAATAAAGACGACCAGATTGAAATGGCAAACCTCATTGTTTCCACAACAAACAATAACGAACCGATGAACAGAGCCGTAAACTGCGTTGCTACAAATTTATTCACAGGTAAAAATGAAATTACTGAAGGAATGAAAAACGCAGTTGAAGTTGCAATACGCGCTTACGACCCATGTCTGAGCTGCGCTACACACGCTATTGGAAAAATGCCGCTTGAGATAAAATTGCTCGACAGCAACAATAAACTTGTGAGTGAGTATATCTCAAAATAGAAAGAATAGCTTTCGGTTTTCTATTTTTTAGTTATGTGGAACCATGCGTAAAACTTAGCGACACTATGCGAGAAAAATTTGCTTTAAAATTTATAATTATGATTTCAATATTAGGAATATTCGGATGCAAGTCGCATATTCCGCTTCAGACAGTTGATAAAATTGATTTGCAAAAATATACAGGCAAATGGTACGAAATTGCCGCTTTTCCGCAAAGGTTTGAAAAGGGCTGCAATTGCACTACTGCCGAATATGAATTATCCTCTAAGGGATTCATTAAAGTTATTAATAGCTGTCGCAAAAATAGTACCGATGGCTTGCTAACCCGAATTGAAGGAAAAGCATTTATTGATAAAAATAATAATGCAAAACTCAAAGTTCAGTTTTTCTGGCCATTCAAAGGCAAATACTGGATTATAGATTTAGCCGATGATTACAGTTATGCCGTTGTAGGGCACCCAAACAGAAAATACTTATGGATTCTGTGCCGCAATCCGTTCATCGAAAAATCAATTTATGATGGAATAATAAAAAGAATTAAGGAAAAAGGATTTGATGTTTCAAAATTAGTTACAACAAATCAAGGATGTAAATAATTAGGGTTTGCTGAAAAAGTAAGCTCTATTCCCAAACAACTTTCAAACACATAATAAAAGCGGAGCGTAGGCCAGGCAAAACGGCGAGCGTGTGTTGGCTGTGAATACAATATTTTGTGAAATTCTTACAAAGAAGTTTACTCGCTTTGTTAGAATTTAGAAATATTGCAGAGCGGGTGGAAGCATCGTTTTGCCTTGACTTTTTGGTTACTTTTGGGTCAAGCCAAAAGTAACATAAAGAAAAAGCAATTTATAATAATTATAATTAAAGTGCAAGGTTTTTAAAATAACAATTGAAAAATCCTTGCACTTTATTGTTAAATTTAAAATAAGATTTATTGATATTATTGGAGTTTGGAATTATTCAGCAAGCCCTAAATATTTAGGACAATTCCACAAAGAAAAAAATATAAAGCAGTAAATTAAATAAGATTAGAAATTTTTAAGTATATTTTTTCGAACTTAGCAAACCCCTTTGGATTTTGAAGTTCAACGAAGAAAGACAGCTCTTCCGAGTAGTTCTTTACTTATATATTGCTATTAATTTACCTTCATCATCGAACCAATTTCGTAATCCATAGCTTCTGCCTGTTTGTCCTTCTTTTTTTAAAGCTTTTAATTTTTTTGATTTACTTACCAATGTACTTAGCATTGGTGATAAACTATTTCTTGCTGATGAAATTCCTTCTTTGGGAATATTTAAAGAAACAGTTGCATGTCGCAAAAAATCTTTAACAGACAAAACTCTTTTTGTTTTATTCAATGTTTCTACAATAAATTTAGGCCAATTATAAGTGGTATTACTTGGATATTTTCTGTTACGCTCAATAGTGGTTTTAGGTTCAATCTTTTTTGTTTTTACTATTTTTTCGGTATTCGTATTTGTTTTGGTTGGTGCTTTGTCTTTTATATTAACAAGAGAAAATAATTTTCTTTTTTGTCCTTTTGGTTTTATACTTTGTATTAAATTTCTTTTAACACGCAACCTCTGTAATGCTTGTGAAAGCGAATTTGTAGCAGTAGCTGGATTAGAAAAAGAAATATTAAAGTGCTTTTGGTATAATTTTAATATTTGTTCTTTTGTTAACGGTTTATTTTGTTCTTGCATAACTTGTAAAACATAATTACCCCAGTTAGGATTCTTTGATTTTTGTCCTTTTTTGATAGAAGCCGTATTATTTTGTTGTGGGATAGGTTTTACAGTAATTGATTTAATTAAAGTAGGAGTATTTGAAGATGAAGCCGAAGGTGTTTTAATAGAGAAATGTTTGTCATCTAACTTTTTTAAAAGTCCTCTGATTTCTTCTGCACGTTTTTGAATTTTTTCTAACTCAATAGCATAAAAGTTTTTCAACTCATTAGCTTGTAGTGGTGTTAATTCAATGTTTACCATAGCTATACGATATTATCGTTTGTAACAAATGTAAATAAAATATTTATAACCGCAAAATAAAACATGCATCATATTGATTTAGCTGTTGTTTTTAGTAGTAATCTAATTATATGTTTTTCGCGAAGCACTTGTCAATATTAAAAAAACAATAAAACTAAGAGAAGTTTATTTCCATATCATAGTGAGTTTTTCTGAATTATAAAAATGCTAATAACATCTAAAGCCAGTTATTTAAAGCAATACAGCAATTTTAAAGTTTAAATCCCTTTATTATCAATCGCCATGTTAATTGTTAATAACTTTTAATCTTAATAATCAGTTGATTAGTATGCAATATGATAAAATATAGTACTTTGTATTGCATAGTACTGTTTTATGTTGTATCTTCGTTTCGTGAATCTTATTTTTTTGTTTTAAATAATAAGTTAAACTCATAAAAATTATGGACATAGAAAATTCAAAAGCACAGATGAGAAAGGGGATATTAGAATTTTGTATTCTGTCGACACTGTCGGGCGGCGATGCGTATGCTTCTGATATTATCGAAAGCATGAAGTCATCGAAGCTGATAGTTGTTGAGGGTACACTTTATCCTTTGCTTACACGTTTAAAAAACGATGGCTTTCTCAATTACAGGTGGGAAGAATCAAAATCGGGTCCACCTCGCAAATACTATATGATTACCCCTATCGGAGAAACCTTTTTAAAAGAGCTTGAGACCACTTGGAACGAGCTTGTTAGTGCAGTAAATAAAATTACTGAAAAAAAATAACAATTATAAACTTTTAAAACTAAGAACTATGAATAAGACAATATCAATAAATTTAAGCGGCATCATTTTTAACATTGATGAAAACGCTTATGAAATATTAAGTGATTATCTATCCACATTAAAGCGTCATTTCTCACAAACAGAGGGGAGAGACGAAATAATAAGCGACATTGAATCGCGTATTGCTGAAATATTTCAAACTAAAATCAGCGACAAAAAACAAGTCATACTTATTGATGAAGTAAATGAAGTTATTAACATTCTTGGTCGTCCCGAGAATTTTGAAAAAACAGAAAATGAAAATTCTAAAGAATCTTTTTCTGATGCAGGCGATTGTTGCAGAAATAAGAGATTGTTAAGAGACCCCGATAACAGAGTGCTTGGTGGGGTTTGTTCAGGTTTGGGACATTATTTTGACGTTGACCCGGTGTGGTTCCGACTCGCTTTTGTGTTGGCACTTTTCTTTTTCGGTTCGGGTACACTTTTATATATTATCTTATGGATTGTAATCCCACGTGCAAACACTACTGCTGAAAAGCTCGAAATGAAAGGCGAAAGAGTGAATATTTCAAATATAGAAAAAAATATAAAGGAAGAAATCGATGGATTGAAAAAACGTTTTCACGAGTTCAGAAGAGGAGCAAAGTCAAATGTAAAAGAAGAATTCGATGATTTGAAAAACAAAATGCATGATGTGAAATGCAACGCAACCGATTACTATCACAACAGACCTTATAAGAATTCGGCTCACAGGGTTGTTGATTTATTTGTGGAAATTATTGGTTATTTTGTGAAAGCACTGGTAATATTTGTGGGAATAATTCTTGCTGTTGTTGGTCTTGCTGTAATAATTCCATTGGTTTTGTCGTTGCTTGGTTTCTATCACGGAGTATATATATTTCATCCGGGAATTCATGCACTTTCATTAAATGATATGGCTCATTTGATTTTCGAAAACAATCAGCAAACAACTCTTGCGATTTTTGGAATAATATTTTTAGTCGGTATTCCGCTAATAATGCTTGTTTTTCATGGCATAAAATTAATTTTTGGATTAAGAAAAAGAACAAGAATAATTTCAGTAACCGCTTTAAGCTTATGGTTGGTTGGCTTGTTGATTTGTGCATACTTACTTATTTCAACGGTAAATGTTTTTAGTGAAAAAACTTCTTTTAAACAAAATGTTGTTTTAACCCAACCTAAAAATAATACATTGTATATTGATATCAAAGGAATTTCGGACATTGACGATAACGAAGTTAAGCCGAATGAGAGAATGGAAATTGATAATTTTTTTATGGCAATAAAAGATAATTCTATTTGCAGTTTTGGAATTCCGCAATTGAAAATCGAAAAAAACGATTCTAATATTTTTGAAATGTATGTCATTAAATCGGCAAGAGGAGAAACGGTGAAAGATGCGAAAGTAAGAACTGAAAAGATTAATTTTAACCTCACACAAAAAGATTCATTACTGCTCATTGATAATTGCTTTTTGTTACCGGCAAATGAAAAGTGGCGAAATCAGAATGTGAAAATTATTTTAAAAGTTCCAGTTGGTAAATCAGTTGTATTTTGTAAAAATGCTGACAACATGACCTGCTACGATGATAATGTAAATGATATTTTGTGTTCAGGAAATGTGAATAAAAAAATAACAATGACAGAAAACGGACTTAAATGTCCTGATTGCAGCAATATCTTCAGAATAGAATCGCGGCACCATCATAAAAAAATAATTATTGAAGATTAAAACAGAATGTCAGAAAGAAATTAAAGCCGGGTTTTGTGACTCGGTTTTTTTGTCGAATTTCACAATAAATATTTTTTTATAAAGTAAGATTTTACTGTTACATGTTGATTAAAAATGAGGTAACCTTTGTTAACTCAACAAGAAGAGGAGAATATACAAACAGCTGATAAATTATATTCTATCCAATATTGTTTTAGCATAATTTTCCCAGCTCAATTTTGAAGAAGATTCCTTAACATTTTCGGGTGGGAGCGGATGCTCTAAAAACCTGAGCATTTGTTCAGCCATTGAATCAATATTATTTGCTTCGGCAAGATAACCGTTAAATCCGTCTTTTATTGTTTCGGGAAAATGCCCTACTTTTGTTGCAAGTATAGGCATGTTGAAATTATAACTCAATGATTCGATACCGGAAGGTGTTGCTGTGAGATAATACAGAACAGCGCAATTGCTTGCCTGAAAATACTTGTGCACATCTTCATTCGGAATAAATTCATTAAAAACAACAACTTGAGCTTTTATTCCAAGTTCATCAATAAGTGCTAAAGGGTTGTAATTTCGTTCATCATCACTGTTTCCGAGAAATATTTTTTTTGCAATTCCGAAAGTGACATTTTTTATTTTTGTTGATAAACTTTTTTTATCGAGTGTATTCCAGAATGATTCACCGCAAATCAGCAAACTCACATCATCGCGTTGTTTTGCAACAATGCTGAATGCTTTTATTGCATTGTGCAATCCCTTGTATTTGCGTATAAATCCGAAGAAAAGAAATACATTTTTTTTGAGGTTATATTGCTTTTTGAAATTCGCTACATCGAAAGCAGGATTTACTTTAAACAAATCATAAATCGGATGATATAATTTAAGAACTGTCTGCTCATTCGGCTCTTTGCTTCTTTCGCCATTTTGCGTCAGAACAAATTTGCGCGAAGGAAATAATTCTTTAAGTTCGTTATATGTTTTTAATGCATGAACAATATATGTGTCGGGTTTGGAAATTCCCATTTTTGTGAGCATTCTGTCAATTTTGCTTTTTTCTTTTTGCACAACAAAATGCAAATCAATAATAATTTCGGCTTTGCAGATTTTTTTAAGTCGTTTTATTATTCTGCTTAAAGGCAGTCCCTGCAAGGCAATTGACCATTGAAAAATTACAATGTCGGGATTTAAAGATGAAATGTAATTTGCGGTTTGCCGCCATGTGAAAGGATTATTATAATTTGTAATGTATTTGCAAACTATATTCGTTCCATCGAGAAAGTTCGTTTTGCTCACTTTATCTTTAAATTCGCGTGGTACAATGCCCGGATATTGCTGTGTCCATGAAACAATATTCGTCTTAACATTTTCGCATTGAACTAATGCTTTTGCCAGTGAAGTGTTGTAATTGGAAAGTCCGCCTTTGAAAGCTGGTCCGGGTCCAAAACATACAACTGTTTTATTGTTCATTGTTAATTGTTATTTATTCATTTGCCCTGACTCTTTTTTCATTACAGCGTCATAAACTCTTTTCATTCCTTCTTCGATTGATATTTTTGGTGTCCATCCTATATTTTCTTTCACCCAATCCATGTTGCAATATCTCGAGAAAACGCCGACCGGTTTATCAGGCAGAGGTTTTATTGCGGGAGAGTATCCTGCAAATTTGCCGAATACTTTTATTATTTCGCGAAAGTTGGTTAGCTTTCCCATGCCAATGTTTATGGCTGTTCCATCGTGTATTTTTTGCATGGCAAGCAATGTACAATCAAGAACATCGTCAATATGTACAAAATCTCTTCCCTGATAACCATCGCCCCAAACCTCAAATGGATTTTCTTTTAGAACAGCTCTTCTTGCAATAGCAGGAACAGGATAAGTGTAATCCTGGTCTTCTCCATATCCCGAAAACGGACGAATGCAGGTTATTTTAACACCATAGTATTTCGCAGCAATTTTTGCAAGATATTCACCTGTAAGCTTCGACCAGCCGTAGGTCATATCGGGCTGTCCCATATTATTAAAATCAATATCCGATTCCTTAAGCTGAATTGTATTTTCCTTTGTCTGCTTGCTTACCGGATAGGCAGCACTTGAACTTGGATAAAGCACTCTTTCGGGTTTATGTCTTGTAATCCAATAAAAAAATTCAGCATCAATAGAAAGGTCTAAGGCAACCATCATCGGGTCGCCGTCAATTTTCAGTCTGCCTCCGACAATAGCTGCAAAATGAAAAACATCGGCAAATTGAGTTATGTCAATGCCATAAAAGTTTTTAAACCATGCTCCATCATTAATTAAATTTCTTAAAGTATCTCTAAAATCACTTTTCAGAAAGAGCAATCTTTCATCCTCGCCATATATTTCAAGGTCTTTAAGGTTTCTTTTAAAATCCACCTCAAGCCATGTGGACGGGTGTGTGCCAACTGATAGGTTGTCAACAAAAACTATTCTGTCGCTTGTAGAATAATATAATCTTTTAACCATATTTCTTCCAACAAAACCGCAACCGCCCGATACCAAATGTGTTCTCATATTTTTGTAAATTAAACTTTATTCTAATTAATGATGATTTTAAAACTTTAAGTACTTCCTTTATTCAATATTTATTTTTTTCTGAATAAGATATTTGTTTCTGTCAGCCGAATTTCGTGAAATCAATTCGGCGAGGAAACCCGCCAGAAACAACTGTGTTCCTATAATCATTGAAGTGAGAGCTATGTAAAAATATGGACTTGTTGTTACTCTGGGTGCAATTCCGCCATTTGTTACAATCATTATTTTTTCAATCCCGAGCCATGCAGCAAAAATAAATCCGAGAATAAAAATTATGGTTCCGAGGAGTCCGAACAGGTGCATTGGACGTTTGCCGAATCTGCTTACAAAACTTATTGTCATCAAATCAAGAAAACCATTAATAAATCTCGATATTCCGCCGAATTTAGTTTTGCCGTATTTTCTTTTATTATGAACAACAATTTTTTCGCCGATGTTAATAAAGCCCGCCCACTTGGCAATAACAGGAATATAGCGATGCATTTCACCGTAAACTTCAATGCTTTTTATGACATCGCTTTTATATGCTTTAAGTCCGCAGTTAAAATCATGAAGTTTTATTCCCGATGTTTTTCTTGTTGCCCAGTTGAAAAATTTTGTTGGAATTGTTTTTGAAAGCGGGTCATAACGTTTTTTCTTCCATCCCGAAACCAAATCAAATCCCCGCTCTTTTATCATACCGTATAATTCGGGAATTTCATCGGGGCTGTCTTGTAAATCGGCATCCATAGTAATTACAACATCTCCTTGTGAATCGTGAAAACCTACATTCAGAGCTGCTGATTTGCCGTAGTTCCTTCTGAATTTTATTCCTTTAATATCAGAATTATTTTTAGAAAGCTCACTTATTGTATCCCACGAATTATCATTGCTTCCGTCATCAACCAAAATAATTTCATAAGAGAAATTATTGCTTTTCATAACTACAGAAATGCTGTCGGTAAGTTCTTTCAGCGATTCCGCTTCATTGTATAATGGTATTATTACTGAAATATTCATTTATGCGTTTTGTTGAAAATTGCTGTCAATTGAAGTATCTTCTTTTTTAATAAAAATAGAAACTATGAGTGATACAAGAAATGCATAAAAAGTTGTTCCGATTATAGTCATAAAAAACATTACTGCCGGATTAGTGAATTTTCTTGTCATTGATAGTGCTGTTTCAACTTGCTCATCTGTAAAATTCGGATATCTTTCAAGTATTTTTTCACGTGCCATATTAGTTATTTGGTCTATAAGAGAAGGGTCGATGAACTTAAACAGAATAAAAGTGTAAAAAGCAATTAATATGGATGCAAAGAAACCTGTAAGAACTCCGCACGACAATGACTGTCCGTAAGAAATAAAACCATTAAGAGAGTTGTCTCTGTGGTATTTGGAGCTAAGAGTAATTCCGACTATCAACACAATAAAAGTAAACGTGTTCGACAGCCACGATTTTTCGATTTGATTTGTTAAATACATAATCAATGAAATTACGATAAGAGCTAAACCCATGATGGCTCCAAATGTCATTGTGCTTTTTAATAAAGGATTTTTCTTTTCTTCCATGATTTTTGTGTTTTAATGGTTCGATTTATCGGGCAAATTTATAAATATATAATGAAATATCCATGCAAATAAAAAAAAATGCACAAACCGCAGATGATTAAATGAGCAACGCAGCTTTTAACAAAGTAATGCATGGATATTCACGAGCAGGTTGTGCGGTTGGCTTTTGCGGGAGTGAGTAACTAAAAAAGTTTATTAACCAAAATAGCAAATTAACAGCAGGAATTTCAATTACTTACAAAATTTAAACACATGAAAATAAATTAAAAATATTGTTTTAAATTTATTTTATTAAATTTGCATCGGGTAAGTCTTGCACGACCAGCTCCTATTTAACTCCCCCAGGTTCGGAAGGAAGCAAGGGTAAAATGGTTGAGCGGTGCGATGCAAGTAGCTTACCCTTTTTTAATTTATGAAGTCGTGAAGAGTGAAGTTGTGAGTTCATACTTCCTGCAAGTACACCGAAAGTATAGCGATTCGGGATTTAGGAATTATGATTCATAAATGGTGAAATTGCGAAGTTGCGAAATTATAAAAAAGCCGTTCCTGAAATTCAGCAACGGTTTTTCATTTGTGCTCAATTAAGAGCGGGAAATTAATTTCGCAGATTACTTTGAGCTTAACAACAAGCTTCATAATATCCGAGTGCCTTACCCGTGAATAGTTTAATAAACTATTATCGAAACGGGGGATTTCCAATCCTGTTGACCTTCTTTTAAAACGCATGCTGCCCTGAACCAATACCTTGTGAATGGCTTTAAACCGCTCGCAACAAAAACCGATTGCAATGATGTACCGGCTTTATTCCAACCGTCTTCGGCAGGAACCGGGTCTTCGCAATACTCCCATATCCATGCCACTCTGCCTCTTATTGCCTTGCATTTCAAAACCACTTCTCCGGTATGTTCGCCGTGAACTACGCTGAAATCGCCTTTTATTCTCGGAATCGGCTGATGTGAGGGATGAAATCCTGCACTCAGCACAGTTGCCTCGTTCCCGGCACTTATTCGGTCAACATAAGCTGCCTGTATGTGCATTAATCTGTCCAATTCTTTCTCTTGCTGATGCAACAGCGCAGTTTTTTGCTTACCTCCACCCTGAGCAGCGTTAAAAGCGGTCTCGAGATTGTTGCATGCAGTTGTCAGGTTTGCATAAGTAACATCGGGAGTAGTAAATACTCCTGCTGCACCCATCTTTGTTACAGTATTCCTGCCGAATTCAACCTTTGCAGGCACCGACAAACGCACAAAATCCAATAACACTTTTATTACTTTCATTTTGGTTATAAGTTTTGCTTCACAAAAACCGGCTCACCGCATCCCTGCATTTTGGTATTGAACATGTACCCCGCAGTATTATTATTACCGGCACTTTTGTGGTTATTATCATTTCTGATACGGATTTTGCTCTTTTTTGCATAACTCCCAAAACAACTGCTTTGCTTTACATTACAATTGTTCTGTAATACGTTCCTGTTGTATTGCCATACATTACAACTGTTTTGTAACACATTCATGTTGTATTGCCATGCATTACAAGTGTTTTGTAACATATTTTTATTGTACTGCTTTACATTACACCTTTTTTGTAATACATTCATGTTGCATTGCCTTACATCACAGGTGTTTTGTAATACATTTTTATTGTGCTGCTTTACATTACAAATGCTTTGTAACGCATTTTTATTGTACTGCTTTACATCACAACTGTTTTGTAATGCATTTTTGTTGTACTGTGTTACATTACACCTGTTTTGTATTACATTAGCAGTATATGGAAAAACGTGCAAGCTGAGAGTGTCCAATAAATATGTTTCTTGTATGGCTTTCATTGTTGCAGATATTATTTTATTATTAAAACGTAAGCATATTTTATTTTATTGTATTAATATGATATAAAATTAATGTATTTATTGCCAAATGTCAATAACAAATAAGTTATCGGTAGGTTTTATTAAGTTAACGGTAAAAAAATAAAGAATTAAAAAACCACCTAATAAATAATACCATTAAATCTTATTATAATGTACTATAAAACATTAGTAAAAAGTACGTTATAATGAAATTTTTTAAATTTTATTTTGTAATTTTTAAAAAAAAGTTTTTCATTTGCAACCTCAAATAACTAAAATCCGATAACTAAAATTATATAAAAATGAAAAAAACACTTTTAATTTCAGTTTCATTAATGTTTTGTATGTGGAGCAACACATACTCACAAAGCAATAAAGAGTATAAATATAAATTAGGAACACAATATTGCGATTCAACTTTTGCAATTAAGCTGTCGGCTAATGCTCTGTCGTCTGTTGCAAAATTGGAAACAACAAATTCCGATTATACTATTTCGAGCTTTGTTTTATCAATTCCCCGCGGGAAAGATTTTGACAACTTAAATAGTGATGGAGATAATTTTACTAATTTAATGAAGCAAAAAATTCAAACGCTTTCACCTGGCACTATAGTTTATATATCTATGGTGCAAGCAGTTTATAATAGTACCGAAAACACTATTGAAGTTGTTTTACCATCAATTCCGGTTAAAATAGAGTAAAAATAAATAAGAAACAAAAAAAAATAAATATAAAAATTATAAAAAATCAATTTGCCCCAAACTATGAAAAGCACATTGACTGAAAATTCGCTTTACCCCAAACCCTAAAGGGAGGCGAATTTTCAGAGGTCTTCTGAAAGGAGTTGATTTTTTATAATTTTTAAAAATGGCAGCAAATTGATTTTCTTCGCTCCCTTCAGGGTTAGGGGTAAACAAAGAAAATTAATTATAAAATCAGTTAATTATTAAATATAACATTTAAAAACCCATAAATCAACTTTTATGAAAAACACCTTTAAAATTCTCTCAGCACTGTTATTACTTGTGGTAACAGCCAACACAAATGTTTTTTCTGCAAGCAGGTATTGGATTGCAACATCTGCAGCCAATTGGAACAGCACAAGCAACTGGTCAACAACTTCGGGCGGCTCAAGTGGTGCTTCGGTGCCGGGTTCATCCGATGTTGCTTATTTCGACGGAAATGGTACGGGTAATTGCACAATTAATGCCAATGCAAATGTTTTGGGCTTTAATATACTAAGCGGATACACCGATACTATTTTTCAAAACAGTTCATATACGGTAACAATAGGCACAAGCAGCTATAATCAAGCCGGTGGAGTTTATAAAAGCTTAGGCACAAGCGGTACTGTTTTTACCTGTAATACATTTAATTTAACCGGAGGTGTTTTTATTGCTCCTTCTTCAACAATGTGTATCAGTGGAACTGCCAGTGTGGAAACTTCGGTATTTAAGCAAACAGGCGGAACTTTTACTCACAATAACGGACAGTTAACCATAAGTTCCAGCGTTAACGGCAAATATTATATAGAAGCATTACAAGGCACTGAATTTTACGACGTATATGTGAATGTTACCAATACATATGGGGACTTATATCCCAAAACAATGAGCAGTATTGTGGTTAAACATAATTTAACTCATTACAGCGGTTATATAAACGGCGACTGGTATGTGTATGGAAATTTATATGTACAGCAAGCATCAAGCTGGCCTTCAACAGACCCATATACTTCAACAAGTAAAGGTAATGCCAAAATACACATTGTAGGTACGGGCACACAGGAATACTTTGGCAACGGAACAGTAACAGCAAATTTATTAGTACAAAAATCGAGTGGAACATTTCAGCCGGGAAGCGGATGTACAATGTTCGGCTGCTCAACCTTTGAACTTGACAGCGGAACATTTGTTGCTCCAAGTAATTATATATTAGTCGGCGGAACGGTTTTTAGTCACGGAATGACTATGTTCACTCATTCAGGAGGAACATTCAGCAATAACAGCGGAACAGTAGTGCTACAGCCACTTTCTTCCGGTTATTACGTTTATTATGCAGATGTTCTGACTTCAACTTGGTTTTATAATTTAACAGCAATACCTGATAAAAATGGCTCAAATAATCCCGGTCGTTTATCTTCTGCAAGCGGTGATACTTTGAAAATAAGCAATACATTCACACACGATAAATATTATATTGAAGGTGATTGGCGTGTTGAAGGTGATTTTATAATTAACGCTACTGCTTTGGGCTCAACTACAAGTTATGGCGGCGGAAACGTTCGTATGACAGGCAGCGGAAACCAGACATATTATTGCAATGGCGGAGGAAGTACAGCTAACCTTATTGTAGAAAAAACAGGAGGCACTGTATCACCCGGGACTTCAACATTAAGTGTATCAAAGTTCTCGTTATCATCAGGGAGTTTTACTGCTCCAACCGGAAATTTTACAATATCCGGTGCTTTTAACTCCAATCAAACAATATTCAATCATTCGGGTGGGACATTCAGCCATAATAACGGAACAGTAATATTACAGCCCAAAAATTGCTCGACTACTCTTTATATTTATTATGCCGACGTGATACCGTCAACATGGTTTTATAATTTAACGGCAATTGCAGACGTTTCCTGTTCCGGTTATTCCGGTCGTTTATCATCAGCAAGCGGAGATACTGTAAAAGTAAGCAATACATTCACACACGACAAAAGTTACCTCGAAGGCAACTGGCGTGTTGAAGGTAATTTTGTAATTAACGCTAATGCTTTGAGCTCAACTACAAGTTATGGCGGTGGAAACGTTCGTATGACCGGCAGTGGAAACCAGACATATTATTGCAATGGCGGAGGAAGTACAGCTAACCTTATTGTAGAAAAAACAGGAGGCACTGTATCACCCGGAACTTCAACGTTAAATGTATCAAAATTCTCGTTATCATCAGGAAGTTTTACTGCTCCAACCGGAAATTTTACAATATCCGGTGCTTTTAACTCCAATCAAACAATATTCAATCATTCGGGCGGGACATTCAGCCATAATAACGGAACAGTAATACTACAACCGAAAAATTGTTCGACTACTCTTTATATTTATTATGCCGACGTGATACCATCAACATGGTTTTATAATTTAACGGCAATTGCAGACGTTTCCTGTTCCGGTTATTCGGGTCGCTTATCATCAGCAAGCGGCGATACCGTGAAAATAAGCAATACATTCACACACGACAAAAGCTATATTGAGGGCGACTGGCGTATTGAAGGTGATTTTATAATTAACCCGAGTGCTATTGGTGCATCTTATAGTTCGGGTTATGTTGGTGCGGGCAGCATACGAATGACAGGAAGTGGAAATCAAACGTGTTATTGCAATGGCGGAGGAAGCACAGCTAACCTTATTGTAGAAAAAACAGGAGGCACTGTATCACCCGGGACTTCAACATTAAGTGTATCAAAGTTCTCGTTATCATCAGGGAGTTTTACTGCTCCAACCGGAAATTTTACAATTTCGGGTACATTTAATTCCAGCCAAACAATATTTGCTCATACAGGCGGAACATTCAGCCATAATAACGGAACAGTGATATTACAGCCAAAAGACCGTTCAGCTTCTTATTTGTATTACTATGCAGATGTTATACCTTCAACATGGTTTTATAATTTAACAGCAATTGCAGACGCTGCTCCATCGTACTATGTTTGTCATTTGTCTTCGACAAATGGTGATAGTATAAAAGTGAATAATACATTAATACACAGCAAAGGTTATTTAGAAGGTGATTGGTATGCTAAAGGCGATTATGCTTTAGAAGCCGGCGTGAATAGTGAGAATGCAAACATAATTTTTGCAGGAGAAAACAATCAGAACATTTCTTCAAACCTGACAACAGAAGACAGAATAAACGGAAATGTTATAATAAACAAACCATCGGGCAAAGTTTATTTGCAAAAGGCGGTAAAGCTCGACCAGACAGGTAAAAGTTTAACTCTAACAAAAGGAAATATTGTTTCCACTTCAACTAACCTTTTAACAATTGGTGATAATGTAACTGTAAGCGGAGGAACGAAAAATAGTTTTATTGAAGGACCAATGAAGAAAATAGGAAACGACATATTTGAATTTCCTTTGGGAAGCGATGCAAATTACCGCATCATTAAAATATCTGCTCCTTCCGTTACAACTGATGCTTATACGGCTGAATATTTTAATACAGGACAAACTTACGGTTCAAGTGCCGATGCTTCTCTTCAATCTTTAAACGACTGCGAATACTGGAACCTCTCGAGAAATGCAGGTACTTCAAATGTTTACGTAACGTTATCGTGGGACACCAATAGCTGCAATATAACCGACATAAATACACTGAAAATAGGCGGTTGGGATGGCTCTATGTGGAAAGACCTTGGCAATGGTGCGGTAACCGGAAATATTTATAATGGCACAATAAAAACCGCAAGTACGGTAACCACATATAACGCTTTCTTATTAAACAAACAAATAAAAGCCGAAGCAGGAGAAAATAAAACAATTTGTAACGGAGGCAATACAACCATAGGCGGCAACCCCACAGCAAGCGGCGGAAGCGGAAGTGGGTTTACTTATACATGGTATCCTTCAACCGGATTAAGCTCAGTAAACACAGCCAATCCAACAGCAAACCCAACAGAAACCACAACATATACAGTCACAATTACTGATGGAGCAAGTGCTACAAATGCCGATAATGTTGTGGTAACAGTGAATTCGTTGCCAACAGTAGCAGCAACCGGAGCAACAATATGCAACGGAAGCACAGCAAATATAACCGCAAGCGGAGCAAATACATATACATGGAGTACTTCGGAAACTGTAAGTTCAATAACTGTAAACCCAACAATTACATCAACGTATTCCGTTTCGGGAACGGATGGGAATGGGTGTACGAATACGGCTGAGGCAACAGCAACTGTAAACCCATTACCAACAATAACAGCAATAGGTGACACGACATTTACCGGAGATACTACAAATATAACTGCAAGCGGAGCTAATACTTATTCATGGAGTAATGACTCTATAGGAAGTACAATAACTATAAATCCGATAGAAACCACAACATATACTGTAACCGGAACAAATGGCAACGGTTGCGCAAACACTGCACAAGCAATAGTATCTGTATATCCTGCACCACATGTAATAACTACAGGGGCAATTATACACTACGGCGATGTTGCTACAGTAACTATAAGCGGAGCGAACACTTACACATGGAGCAATTCGGCTACAACAAGTTCAACAACTGTCGCTCCTACCATCACCACTAAGTACGCAGTAACATTTACAGATATACAATTAAACTTAAGCACAGACACGGCAGTTGTTTTTGTTAACGATGACAGTGATACCAACGAAGTATCATTTTATCCGAATGAACAAAACTCCAGTAACAGAACCATTAACCAATCGCTTCCTGTTGGAACTATTGCGGGGACTTTTGATGTTTCACAAAACGGTGCAGCTACATATAACATACCAATTATATTGCCTCCCGGAACTGCCGGAATGGTGCCTGATTTATCAATATATTATAACAGCCGTAGCGGAATGGGTACTATGGGAATGGGCTGGGGATTGAGCAGCTTTTCTTCTATTTCCAGAACTAATAAAAACAAATATTATGACGGAATTATAAGCCCCGTGAACTTAGATGAAGATGATGTGTTTGCCCTTGATGGTGAGCGGCTCATATATGATACTGAAAACAGCATGTACCGCACCGAAAACGAATCTTTTTCTAAAATAACTTCAAATGGCACAAACGGAGGTGTTGAGTGGTTCAAAGTAGAAACAAAGAGCGGTATTACTTTTGAATATGGACATTCCGAAGACTCAAAAATTACGCTTGGCAGCACAAACTTTTCATGGCTTTTAAATAAAGTTTATGATGCAAATGGAAACTATTATACATATACATATGACCCGAATAATAATTACATACCTTTAAAAATTGAATATACTGGCAACGCATCTTCTTCACCCACATTAACCCCATATAATTCGGTAAATTTTTATTATGATAGAAGAACTGATTATAGTCCAAATAATGAAGAAACATTTGATTTGTATGATAATTCATATATAGCCGGACATGAACTTAGAAGTAATTCTATGATTTTGAAAAGAATTGAAATTAAAAATGAAAGTGCGATTACTAAACAATATGAATTTAGTTATGTAAATAGCTGTTATCCTCATCTTACCGAAATAACTGAATATGGCAGCGATGCGAAACATTTTAATTCAACAATTATAAATTATGGCGACAAAACTGATAATTTAAAAACTTATGATAAGTTTAATGTTAGTAGGAATTCTGCGGTTTTATATTCAGGTGATTTTAACGGAGACGGGTTGTCGGATATTATGAGTTATGAGGATAATGACGAAGACCATGGATTACGACTATATCTTTCGCGAAAAGAAGCGGTTACTGGCGGGTATTCTATGCATTATGATCAATCGTATGATGTGTTTTTATCAGCAACATACAATGATAATTACCAAATGCAGAAAGATGCCGGAACAACAGCCGCTGATTTTAATGGCGACGGCAAGCAAGATTTTTTATTTATAGAATGGAATACAACCGGCACAAGAACATACACATTAAAAACTTATATTTCTAGCGGAACAGATATTAATGACATGAGCTTAACCCAAACTGAAGAAACCGCAATTGCCTATACAAGTACAAGTTTTACTGACAGTAATTATCCCAAGTTTATAACAGGTGATTTTGACGGTGATGGAATACAGGAAATAATTGTTTTTGGAATGATTGATGCTGATGGAGATATTGGTACTTTCGGATATCGAATTTATAAATACAATGCTACACAAAATACAATGGATAAGATTGTTGATACTGGCTCGCCTATGTTTAACGGAGGTGACAAAACTTATTGCGATAACTTTAAAGGTACTAAAATAACTGATATTTTATACTGGAACAGTTCGCTTAATTCTAATTATTATAAAATGTGTAATTTTAGTGTTGATGTTTATGGAGTTATAAGCATGTCAACTAACACAACTACTATTCCTTCATCCGATACCAAACCTCTTTTGTTGGGAGATTTTAATGGCGATGGCAAAACAGATGTTTTGAGAACAGCGAATGACCATACTCCGGGATGGACTTGGGAAATTTATTTTTCCAATGGTACCGATTTTTCATATCTTGGCGAAGCTGGTTATCCGGATTTCGCCACAATGGGTGACTACGATAGAACAAATGATGGGAACGGAGTGATTTATGGCAGTACTTCAGGTTACTATAACTATTATCATCCCGATGAATTAGTTACTGGTAAAACATGTGTGGATTATGAATATATTGTCGGCGATTATAACGGAGATGGCAAATCGGATATTGCCGAAATAACCACTCACGATTACGAAGATTCATACCCAAGCGGATATATTACTTTCAATGTTTTTTATAGTAAAGGGGTTAACTCATTTATAGAAGAAACATCAACAGTTCCAAATCAATTAGTAGGTGGTTATTACAATTGCGTTGTATCTGATGAGTTAACACAAGGCGATTTTAACGGAGACGGGAACGTGGATATTTTATATTCAACTAAAGACGGATACCTTGGAAATTTATTTACATTTCATCCCGACGAAAAAAATCAACTTGTAAAAACCATAACAAACGGACTTAATGTAAAAACAAATATTGAGTATGCTTGTATTACCGACCAAAATGATGAAATTAATGATTTGGGCAATATATACCTGAAAGATGAAACCGGATATTCATATCCTATACAAAGTCCGGTACCTCCAATGTATGTGGTTTCAACTGTTACAGAAGATAACGGAGTAGGAAGCACATTTAACTCGGCTTATCAATATCAGGGATATAAACTAAATCTTGAAAGCGAAGCTGACTTGGGATTTACTAAAGTTAAATCTGTTGATGAGAGCAATATTATTACCACAGAATATGAACTTTTAAATACTGAAGATTATTGCACTGTGGCTTTAAAGAGTGAAACAGTAAAATCAGCATCAGACAATCCTGTTTCTGAAACCATATATACAAACGATGTAAAAGATTTCGGAAATAAAATAATTTTTCCGTACATAACAGAAGAGGAATCAACAAATTCGTTACTCGGAACAACAAATACAACATTATATTCATGGAATAGTACCGATTTGAATAACGGCAACCTGACTTCCGTGAGTGTTAATTATAACGGCGATGCTTATACTACCGCTTCTTATGAATATACCTCGGCAGGAAACTGGGATTGTCCCAATAAAATAAGCAATATTACTGTTACAAAAACCCGAACCGGCGAAACTGGCAGTTATATCAGAACTGTTGATAACACTTATAATACCGATGGCTCATTAGCAACTTCCGTGAGAGACCAGGGACAAGCCAAAAGTGTAACCACAAACCATACATATTATAGTAATTTTGGTAATCTTCATACTACAACAATTTCGGCAAGCGGGCTTTCCAGCAGAACTTCAACTCTGGAATATGACGAAAAAGGACGTTTTGTTACAAAATCAACAAACTCTCTCAACCAGTTTTCCGAAGCAGAGTATGATTCTAAAACCGGAAACGTAACAAGCAGTACGGATATTAACGGGCTGATAACTACTTATACTTATGACGGCTTTGGACGACCTCTTACTACTATATTACCCATAGGTGCCACAGGACAAACTATAAATTATTCAGCCGAATGGAACATTAACGGAAATAAATTATATAAAACTAAAAAAACCTTTACGGGAACTTCTGATGAAATAAATTTTTTTGACTGCCTTGGAAGAAACTTAAGAAGTGAAACATACACAGACATAGGAAACACACAAAAGACAATTTACAGCGAAACCCAATATGATAATGACGGACTTGTTGAAAAAACTTTTGCACTTCCAACTACCGGTTCTGCTTTGGAAACCGATTATATATGGGACGAATTTGAAAGAATAACAACTGTTGAATCGCCAGTATTACAAACAGATTATTTTTATGGTGGGTTGACAACAACCGTTTCGGAAACAATATCGGGTAATACAAGAGCCAAAACAACAACAATTGATGGAACAGGTAGTCCTGTTTCGATTGTTGACGATGGCGGAGCAGTGAGCTATACATATAATAACGCAGGACTTGTCAAACAAATTACAACAAACGGCTCTACAACACAAATAACTTATGACGATTACGGAAACCAAACACAATTAATTGAACCCAACTCCGGAACAACTTCATACACTTGGAATGCTTATGGTGAAATAACAGACCAGATAGATGCTAACGGAAATACATCCACTATAACTTATGATGTACTGGGAAGACCTGTAACTGCCGTGAGCACCGAAGGAACTACAAGCTATACTTACGACACCGAAACGAATGGCGTCGGCATGCTTGCATCTGTAAGCGGACCCGAAAGCGGATATGACTACAGATTGAAGTATGACGAATATGGCAGAACGCATCAGATAATTGAAAAAATTGACGGCACTGACTATAATACTTATTATGATTATGACAACTTTAACAGGGTAAATAAAATTACATATCCTCATGCTTTTTCTTCTGTTTTTGCTGTAAACAAATTTTATACTAACTTTGGCTATTTAAAGGAAGTTAAAAGGGATGGTAATAACCAAACTGTGTGGAAAGCAACAAGCATGAACAATATGCAGCAAATAGACGGCTATTCGCTTGGCAACAACAACCTGCTGCCTGTAACCAAAACATTCGACACTTACGGTTATCTCGAAGAAATAAAAACACAAAACTCGGGACAAACCGTGTTGCAGGATTTGCAATACAATTTTGAGCATGCAACAGGAAATATGTTATGGCGTAAAGATGTTACACCAGGCAGAAATTTAACCGAAAACTTTACTTACGATAATAAACTCGACCGCCTTACTGCAATCGCTTTTGGCAGCAATACTGTAAACATTGATTACAGCAATAACGGCAACATACACAGTAAAAGTGATGTAAACGAGGGAACCTATCAGTACCATGCCACAAAAGTTAATGCAGTTACCTCAGTAGGAGAGGGAAGCGGTCAAGGTATCTCATCTTCACAAACTATAAATTATAATTCATTTAATAAAATCACAGATATTACTCAGGGTATTCAGGGAGGCAACTACAACAAAATGTATTTTAATTACGGACCTAACCAATCGCGAAAGAAAGTTGAAACATACCTGAATACTACATTAATAAAAACAAAATACTATTCGCTTGGTTACGAAAAAGAAGTAACAGCAGGCAGCGGGAGTACACGTGAGTGGTATTACATAGATGGAGCAGACGGACTTGCAGCAATATTTATACAAGATAACGGAACAAACGGAGCAATGCATTACGCATTGCAGGATAATCTGGGTTCTATAACTGCACTTGTAAACGAAAGCGGAACAAAAGAAGAAGAGTATAGTTATGATGCTTGGGGCAGACGAAGAAACGTAAGTGATTGGACTTATGCCAACGTGCCAACGCCATCTCTTATAAACCGCGGTTATACGGGGCACGAACACATGGATAATTTCGGATTAATAAATATGAATGGCAGGTTATATGACCCGCTTGTAGGGCGAATGTTAAGTGTTGACCCGTTTGTAGCAGATGCAACAAGTTCGCAGGCATACAATAGGTATAGTTATAGCAATAATAATCCACTTACATATATGGATCCAAGTGGATATATGTCGACTGGTCATATTGCACGTTGGAGAAAAATTCCACGAGCAAAAAGTAGTGATTGGAATGAACCCGATATTTTAATTGATGATATTGGTGCTGAAGGTGGTGGTGATGGTGGTGCCGAAGGTGGTGGTGGAGGTGGTAGTGGCCATGGTGGAGGTGGTAGTGCCCATGGCGGCGGTCATAGCAGAAGAGGAGAAGAAAACGGTTTTTTAGGTCAAAGCGACAAAGATTTAATAGAACAACAGATAGAACACCATAATTATATGTATGGTATAAAAAAAGAAAAACCTAAACCAAAACCTAAAAGCCATAGGAATCGAACTCTTCTACGTTGCCCAATATTTAAAGGTGGAGGTAAAGCAAATAAACATCATGATAAGTGGAATTGGAATATTAATTGGGATTGGGATAATTGGGGTGGATTAGGTTTTAGATACGGCAATTTTACTTTATTTGATATTAATATTGGTAATAGGCATAAAACGCCTCACTTGGGTGCTAAATATAATTGGTTTCCTGGCAGGAATAACCATTCTTCATTTCAGTTTTTTTATTCAGTCAAAGATGGAACAACAACACATATAAATAATTTTATCCCTTTACATTTTATTACCCCTATACCAACAGGATTTGCTTTGAAAATTGGTCCTTTTCAAATAAGCTGGCAATGCCCTCATACTTGGGATAGTTATACTGGATCTGATGCAGATCCGATTGATAAGTAAAAACTAAAAATAAAAATCAAGGAAATTGATAAACGTATATAAAAATAAAGTATTTATAATATTACAAGTATGCATTATATTAAGCATTAAATATGTTTATTCTCAAACAAATTATGAGAAATATATAAAAAATAATTTGTTGCTATTTGATACAATACATAACCAATACATTGATTCATTACTAGGTAATAAGGTATTTTACGTTGCAGGAGAATGGCATAATTTTGAAAAAGAAAATAGAAATGTAGAATTAACTCTATTTAAATATTTATATTATTATAAAAATGTTAGGGTATTTATAATGGAATACGCATTGAGCTGTGAGTACTTTATTAATAAATATTTAGAAACCGGCGATGAAAATATTTTAATTAGACTTGGAAATAATTGTCCTAAAAATGTATTAGATATTAGTAAAGAATTATATAAATTTTATAAAACTTTAAACAAATATGATAAATTTAAAGTGAAAACTATAGATGAAGATATATCTGATTTAACAATTATTTTGTTTAAAGAATTATTTCCAAAAGAAGAGCCACCGATTGAAATAAGAAAGTCAATTGAAAAAATTAAAAATTCAATGAATCTGAACAATGATGAATTTATAGCGTTCATAAAAACTATACAAAATGATATTAAAATTCATGAGGATTCATATAAAAAATATTTGAAAAATGATTTTGATTTTTTTATAAGAAATGTAGAAGGTGCTTACCTAGGTTGTTATCTTAACAAAACAAAATTAAAAGATAGCACTGTATTAAAAGAAAGAGAATTGTTTATGTATAAAAATATGTTAAGTATTATTAAAGAATACCCAAATTGTAGTTTTTTTGGTCAATTTGGAGGAGACCACACTACAAATACTATTCAAAAAGACTTTGCTGAATTTAAGTATTGGAATTCTTTAATATCTATGTTAAATACAAATACAGATTTTCCTTTAAAAGATAAAGTATTATCAATGCGTATAACTTATTATCCATTTAAATTAAAAAGAAACGATACAGTACTTGAAGATAATATATGTATTGCATTATCGGAATATGTTAAAAAAAGTAAAATTAAATTGTCTGATAATATATTATTATTTAATGTTCGAGGTAAAGATAGTCCTTTTATGGAATATCAAAAAGTCCATGATTTCATATTAGTAGTAAAATAAACAAGGTATTAATAAAAACAAATAATTATGAAAAAACTAACATTAATAGCCATAGTACTGCTAACAGGCATAGCGGTTAAGTCGCAGAATTACCAGTTTGGTTATGATGCAAACGGCAACAGAATAACACGCGATGTAATAGAAATACCGCAAGGAAAACCTGAGGGAAAAGATGACCCCAAAAACGAAACAGCTAAAAACAACACTACATCGGAAGAAAACAGTGGAGAAAATACAGGTGCTATTACAGATAATAACACGCAAAATAATAATGCAAGTGAAAGCCAAACAGAAAAAACTTACGAGGCAAGTTTAGGCAGCCAAAAAATAACTATTTATCCAAACCCCACAAAAGGCGAGCTGAAAATAGATATTACAAACCTGCCCCAAGCAACCAACGGTTTAATTTTAATAACAGATATGCAGGGAAGAGTAATTTATAAAAGCCAAAATGTAAATTCCACAAACACACTAAGCATAGCAAATGAATCGGCAGGAAATTATGTAATGAAAATAGTAATAAACGGAAAGTCGAAGGAGTGGCTGGTAGTGAAGCAATGAATAAATAATAATTAATAATAAAAAACTTTGCGTCTTTGCGTTTCTGCGAGAAAAATAAAAAAACAATTTGTATATTCGTAAAATAAAAAAACAACGAAATGCAAAACAATATCTGCTATTTCACCACTTCACAATTTCGCAACTTCACAAATTATTTTAGCAACAACGGCAACATTCAAAACAAAAGCGATGTAAATGAAGGAGATTATCAGTACGATGCTACAAAAGTTAATGCAGTTAGAGAAATCAGTTCAGGCAGTGGCGAAACTAATTCGTCTCACCAAGTAATAAATTATAATTCTTTCAATAAAATTGCTGATATTAGTATAAGCGGCCCGGTTGGAAGCAACACAACTTCTATGTACTTTACTTATGGACCCGAAGAAACTCGTAAGAAAGTTGAAACCAAGCTTAATGGCAATTTAACTAAAACAAAATACTATACTGTAAATTATGAAGAAGAAAAAGACGAAGCTACAGGTTATAGAACTAAATGGCATTACATAATGGGAGGTGATGGGTTGGCAGCAATATACATATACAATGAGTCCAACAGCACAGGTACTATGTATTACGTATTAAAAGACCACTTGGGTTCAATAACAGGATTAGTAAACGATGCAGGAACACTTGTTGAAGAATATAGCTATGATGCATGGGGAAGAAGAAGAAATGTAAGCGATTGGAGCTACAATGCAGTGCCAGTACCAACGCTTGTAACCAGAGGATACACAGGGCATGAGCATTTGGATGTATTTGGCTTGATAAATATGAACGGTCGTTTATATGACCCCATAGTAGGTAGAATGCTCAGCCCCGATAATTTTGTGCAGGATGCAACAAGTACGCAAGGATTTAATAGATATAGTTATTGTCTGAACAACCCATTAAAATATACAGATCCAAGTGGAGATTTTGTGCAGTATATTGTTGGCGGTATAATGGGGGCTATCTCTGGTTATCAATATGCTGAATCATTTGGTAAACATGGAAAATTTTGGTATGCATTAGGTGGGGCTATCATAGGTGCGGCAAGTGCTGGTATTGGTTCTGGAATTGCAAGTTCTGGCGCTTTTATGGCAAATACCTTTTCAATTGCATTTAGTTCTATTACTTATTCAGCTGGAATGGCTGCTATGACTGGAGGTAAAATGCAGCCAAGTATTAGCTTTGGAGTAGCATCATACAATTTTGGAGCTGAAGATTGGGGATATTTAGGCAAAAAGCATAATAAATGGTATGAGACAATGGGTTATGCTTTTGGTGCAATGGCAGATTTGCAGGATTTAGTTGCCGGCACTCATGGAACATCCATTGATGTTAATGCTAGACCTAAAATAGCGGGGCATAGTCAATCAAATGGTTTTTATGATGGCCAAGATATTACAATCTCTGTTGGGCCATGTGAAGATGTGGATCCAAAAATTCATAGTGATTTAGGTTGGGAATGGGAATATGTAAAAAAATCACTAAAAGGTGATCCTGCTTTTGGAGAGAATGTTTCATATATAAAAACAAGTGATCCAAAGTTTCTTCCTATAAAAATAAGTAATGTTAATGGTAAGTGGTTATTGTCAATGACAAATAGACTTAATGCCAACAGAAATCTTCTAAATTCAGGCAATTTAACATATGGTTTATTCCAAGGTTGTGTTAATTATAATGCAAGGGCATTATTATTTGCTGGAATTTTTAATATAAATGCATTTTTACCTGTAACGTCTCCAATGTTTTTGAATTTAGAATTGACTATTCGACAAGCAGGTATATATGCATCACCGTATTTAACAACTCATTAATTAAGTGCTATTATGAAGGTAATTATTATTTTAGAAATAATTTTATATTTTACTCAAACTTGTATTGGACAAAAAGGAGCGTCTGAATTAGACTCGAGTAATACAAAAAAGGGATTTTTAAAAATAAAAGATAATGCAATTAAAAGTGAGATTGCGATATTCAGTATTAAAGGTTCTTCTTTAATGAAATCGTACAATAATACAAAAGAAAAACTTGAAGAAATACCTCTTAAAAAACACACAGATAGTTCAGCTTTTTTTGAAAAAGGAAATTTATATGCAAGTGAAGTAATAGTAAGTATTTATATAGAGTGTAGGAATCAGAATTCAAAAATAAAAGAAATTAATTATATTCACTATAAATATGGATTAAGCTTGCCGGATAGTGCTTTTAAAGATTTAAATATTTCCAATTTATGCATTGAAAGTATATTTAAAGGAAAATCAATGTTAGCTAAATGTAAGGTATTTAGAACAGCAGATAAAAAAAGGGTTTATATATACATGATTTACAAAGAAGGCAAAGATGCTTACGAAGTAACGTGGATAATTAGTGATGGTAAATATTATAATAGGGTGATAGATGCTCTTGAAAACTCGGATTTTTAACCCTTCTATAACTTACACAGCTGGTATGGCAGCTATGGAGGTAAAATGCAGCTCCCGCTGGCTCGGATTTGTAATTTTGAGTGTTCAAAACAATAAATAAATGAATAATGATTTACAATTGTGTTTGTAAAAGGTTAATAAAAGAGGTGTTTTAATAACATAACAGTAATTAATTTTGAAAAATAAAAAAAATGAATAACATTATATTATCTGCAATTATAATTATTATTTCCTTTATTCTAATTTTAATATTAAATAAAACTACTCAAAAGGAAAATGATAAAATTATTTCAAATGGTTCTTATACTATTGGAACTGTTTCAGTTTATTCATCTGGTAAAGGCGCAATAATTGCTCCAAAAATTATTAATAGTCCATCTAATCCCCCTTGGGTTAAATATACTTACACTGTTAATAATAAAATTTATAATAATCGATATAATGCAGGCAATTATAAAATGCCTTTTGAGGGAGTAAATGAAGGAGAACGCTATTTAGTAGTATATAAAAAGGATAAACCAGAAAAGAGTTTAATGCTTTTTGATTATCCAATAAGAAACGATTCTGATTTTGAAAAATACATGGAAGAATTTAAGAAGCATCCGCCAAATTTAAAATGGTAAATTTTATTTAAAAACAACAACAATGAAAAAAGTAACATTAATAATTTCAGCAATGCTGCTGTGTTCAGCATTAAGAGCCCAAAATTACCAATTCGGATACGATAATAACGGTAACCATACAATAAAATAAAAATGCAAAAATTAATATTCGGATTACTTATATTTTCAATAATTGCTTGTTCACCAAAAGTAACAACCAATATAAACAAGCAGTATCCTGCATTGGATTACACAAAAGAAGTTATTGTGATAGGATTGTCGGAAACAGCACCGCCTTCTGCAGTTGAAATTGGAACTATAAAAATCGGAGATTCGGGTTTTTCTACTAATTGTGGTTGGGACAAAGTAATTGAAGAAGCAAAGACAGAAGCAAGAAAAGCAGGCGGAAATGCAATTAAAATTATTGAACATATACCACCAAAAGCTATGGGAAGTTCTTGCCATAGAATTACCGCAAAAATTTTAAAAATCGAAAATACAGAAGAAATAAAAGCTACACAGGAAAAAGATAAGATAATAACTGACAGCACATGGAATTATGCAAAGCTTTTTGTTTTCAGATATGGCGGAGTGGGTGCTTTTATAGGGTATGACTTGTACATTGGCGATTCACTGTTATGCAGAGTTACTAATAAATCCAAGAAGGAAATAAAAATATACAAAAAGGGATTAAACACTATTTGGGCAAAAACGGAATCAAAAGAAGAACTTCCGATAAACATTGAATTTGGCAAAGAATATTATTTAAAATGCAGTGTTGTTATGGGAATAATGGTTGGACGCCCTAAATTGCAATTAGTTGAACCCGGAGAAGGAAAAGCTGCATTTACTTCTATAAAATAAAGCTGAAATGAGAACATTGCTTTTTATTTTTATGATATTTTTTATTGGTTTTAAAACAGCCAAGTCACAGGATTTAATAGTAACAAACAAAGGAGATTCATTAAATTGCGAGATAACTAAAATTAAATCCGACTATATATATTTTACTTTCAAATACGAAAATGAAATAAGAAATACGCTTTTGCCTGTTTCACAAGTAAAATTCTTCAAGAAAAATTTCTATACACATTCAGAAATTCCAATTGAAAAATTAAAAAAGAATAATAATTATCAAAAAGTGAAAATTTCTGCTTTTGGCGGATGGAGTTATCTGACAGGAAAATTGAGTAACAAAGTTCCGGATGATTTCAGGCAATATATGAAGGAGCTTAAATCGGGATACCATTTCGGCGGAGATGTATGTTTCTTTGTTTCAGAAAAAATTGGGCTAGGATTAAAGTATACTAATTTTAAAACTAAAAATGAAATATACGACATATATATTATAGACACTCTGACAGGTAAAAAGAGAACGGGCATATTAAGAGATGATATAACTGTTCAGTATTTCGGTCCTGCATTATTTATGAGATTTTACTCAAAAAACAAAATGGTGGCTTTTCTTTCAAACATATCATTAGGATACCTTAGTTATAAAAATGATGCAGTTGTGGTGGACAGGTTCACTTTGTCATCCGGCACAGTTGGTATGGTTTATGATTTGGGCGTTGACTTCATGCTTGACAGGAATCTTGCAATTGGACTTGGTTGTTCTTATGTGATGGGAACATTGAGTGAATATGAAATGAATAATAGAAGTTCAAAGCAAACAATAAAATTGAAAAGTGATGAGCTTGAAAGTATTTCAAGGATTGATTTATCAATAGGATTAAAATTAAATTTATAAAAAAATAAAATAATTATTAAAACCAAAAAACACACAACCATGAAAACTCTAACCCTGACAATTTCAATAATGCTTTTAAGCATAGCAGTTAAGTCACAGAATTACTATTTTGCTTACGATGCAAACGGTAATAGAACAACACGTGAGGTAATAGAATTGCCGCAAAGCACACCCGGGAAAAAAGATAAACCAAAAGATGAGACAGCTAAAAACAACACATCGGAAGAAAACAGTGGCGAAAACACAAATACTATTACAGATAATAGCACGCAAAATAATAATGCAAGTGAAAACCAAACAGCAAAAACTTACGAGGCAAGTTTAGGGAGCCAGAAAATAACTATTTATCCAAACCCCACAAAAGGCGAGCTAAAAATAGATATTACAAACCTGCCCCAAGCAACCAATGGCTTAATTTCAATAACTGATATGCAGGGAAGAGTAATTTATAAAAGCCAAAACGTGAATTCTACAAACACACTGAGCATAGCAAATGAGTCGGCAGGAAATTATGTAATGAAAATTGTTATAAACGGAAAGTCGAAGGAGTGGCTGGTAGTGAAGCAGTGAGAAATTAATTCAGATTTATTTTTTTACTTTAATAATCACTGAAGGCATGTTGATTATTTTTTCGTCAGCATTTTTAATTTTAATATTTTCAATAACAATATTACCTCCCGGTTTTAGTTTCGGAAGTTTTTGTTTTATTGTTTCGGGGATTTTATCGGTATTGCTTGTTACTTCGTATGTTAGTCCGTCAACAAACACTGAAAGGTCGTATGATACGATAGTATAACCAGGAGCATCAATTTCGATTTTCTCGAAGTTAACAACATCTTTCAGCGAAACTTCTTTTGATGTTTCAAAAACATAATTTCCGATTTTTAAAATAGGGTCTTTAGGTTTCGGATTTTCCTTAACAATTACATCAATAGCAGGAAAACTCTCTTTGGTTCCGTCTTCGTGTTTTATTTTTATGTTGTCAATATTAATTTTGCCGGGTTTTAAATTTATAAAACTTTCTTTTACCTGCTTTGAAAATTTACCCGACTCATTATTCATTATTTTTACGACATTGTTTATTTGAAATGTAAGGTCGAATGAAATAATGGTGTATGGCGAATTTATTGTAATTCCGTCAAAAGTTAAGAAATCTTTTATTGGAATTTCAATATTAGTTCCCGCTGCAATTTCATATTTCCCTAACTTAAGAACGGGCTCTTTTGATTTCGGCTCTACTTTTAATTTAATAATGGCATTGCGTAATAATTTTGTTTTTCCTGCTTTATCTCTTACTTTCAGGCTGTCGAAGAGAATTCTGTTTCCGGGTTCTAATTTTTTTATTTTTTCTTTTATTTCGGGTGAAATTTTATCGTTATTGTATATTCTTGTATAGAGTACACTATCGGACGAAATAAATGATATTTCATAAGAAACAACCGAATAATTCAAATTTGTTACTTCTAATTTTTCGAATTTTAAAATTTCTTTCATCGGAATTTTTTTCACGGTATCGAATACATAAGTTCCGATTTTAAGTAAAGGTTCTTTATTTGCCGGCTTATTTTGTGCAATTGAATTAACAAAGGATATAGTAATAGCACAGAAAATAAGAATTATATTTTTTCTCATGTTTAAAGTTTATTTAATAATTGAGCATAACAGGCATAACAAGCATCAGCACATCTTCGCTTTTATTTTCGGGGTCAACAGGAATTATAAGACCTGCCCTGTTGGGTGTTGACATTTCCAGATTTACAGTCTGCGTGTCAATATTGGATAGCATTTCTATGAGAAATCTTGAGTTAAAGCCAATTTCAAGGTCTTCGCCTTTATATTTACAGGTTAACCTTTCAACGGCAGAATTGCCATAATCGGGGTCATCGGCATTTATTCTGATTTCGTTTCCGCTTATTTTAAATCTTATCTGATGTGTTGACTGGCTTGAATATATTGAAACTCTTTTTATGGAATTAAGAAAAACTTCTCTGTCAACATTAAGTTTATTGGGGTTATCGGAAGGGATAACCACTTCGTAATTCGGATAATTTCCGTCGATGAGGCGGCAAATTAAATTTATATTTTCATAACTAAAAAATGCATTGCTGTCGTTGCTTTCAATTTTAACTTTACTTTTTTCGAGATTTCCAAGTGTATTTTTTAATTGATTTAACGGCTTTTTAGGCAATACAAATGTTTTTGCAACTTCTGATTTTATGTCGCTTCTTCTATATCTTACAAGTTTGTGTGCATCGGTAGCGACAAATGTGATATCATCTTTATTGAACTGACAATATACACCTGTCATAACAGGTCGTAGGTCGTCGGTACCTGTGGCGAAGAGGGTTTTGCTGATTGCTGCATATAATGCATCGGCATCAATTTCAAATTTTGTTGTGCCTGTAACTTTCGGAATTTTCGGAAATTCCTTGCCATTCTGCCCTGTGAGTTTATATTTTCCTTCTATTGCAGAAATATCAATAGAATAATTTTCATTATCAATAAGAAAAGTTATGGGAGTATCGGGAGGGAATGCTTTTAATGTTTCCAGCAATATTTTTGAAGGAATGGCAATGCTTCCCGAATCTTTCGATTGAACATTGATTTTTGCAATCATCGTTGTTTCGAGGTCGGTTGCAGAAACAACAAGCTCATTGCTGCTGATTTCAAATAAAAAACTATCAAGGATAGGTAAAGTGTTGTTTGAACCTATTACACCACTTAGCGCCTGAAGATTTTTCAACAAGAGCGTACTTGAAACTATAAAATTCATTTGTATGTTTTTTTAATTAAAATTAATTACACCGGCAAATATATGTATAATATATTCTTGCTGAAAGTTGTGTTGATATTTTGTTAATTTAATTAATTTTTTGCTTCGTGTCCCTTGTCATTATTGGTTTTAAAGTATGATAATTTCCCGAAAATCTTGTCAAAAGAGAAAAACTGAATTATCACGAAGTCATTTCCATTGTTTATCAAGGCATATAGTTTATCAACATCATATTCCTGTTTGTTTCCCCACATGTCTAAATATCCGATAGGAGGTTTTCTCCTGTATGTGCTTATTTCATTTGTCTTTCCATTAGCATCGGTAACCGAAATCCTGTAATATGGCTTTGTTTTAACAATTGAATCTACTTCTTTTTTGTTCATTTCTTCGGTAAAAAATTCAAAACCAACTTTATAAAAATTCGTTAAATAATCAAGTATTTTTGTTGTATCTGTATAATTTACTATTTGATTATTGTAAATTGATTTAAGCTGAATTTTTTTTCTTCCGGCATTAATAATTTCAAACGATTCTTTTTCATCCTGTGCTTGTACTTTTATTGATTTTATATCGCTTACAAAATATCTGAAAATTGTTTTGTCGCGCCATTCATTTGGATGAGCCGTATATCTGGTTGACAAAAAACCGTTGAACCCCGGAATATATGTAATACAGGGAGTTTTTGAACCCTCAATAAGCATAAACGTTCCAAGTTTATCCTGCGTAGGTACTCCAACATAGTAAACTTTTTCGAGTTTGATATATGGAAACAACTTGATTTTATTTTTAAATAATATTATTCTGTATGTTTTTACATAAATTTCAACTTTTGTAGAAGAAGCAGCCATAAGCTTTACAATGTTATTAAATGCACTTTTTGAAAGAGGTGCAAGAATCTGAATATCGTAAATTGTTTTAAGCAATGTGTTTACCATATCCATTCTGGCTTTATATTTTTCGTTGAGCTTCCATTCGCCCTGACTGATTTTTTCAAGTGTAACCTGGTCGCCTACTTTATTTGCAAGAAAAATTTTAACAATACCCGAAGTATCTTTTACGGCAAATTCTGTTTCCTTTTTATTTAATGTTGATTTTGTTTGAACAATTACAAAATACAACGCTATTAATAATAATATAATAATTGCTATAATCCTGAATCTGCCTTTTTTCATATTTTTTCTAATTAAATAATGTTTTTTAACTTTAAGTACTGATTTGTTACAATGTGTATTTTCTTTTCCTCAGAATATTTTGTAGCAATCCGAAGAACAACACTAATAAAACAGGCAGACATAAATTTATAATTTGCCATTTTACTTTTTGTTTTTCGATTTTTGCTATATCAAGAAGCCGCATTTTAAGCTCTCTTGCCCGTACAGATATAAGTCCGGAATCATCACATAGATAATTCATCATATTCATTATAAGATTTTTATTTCCGAAAGTAGCATTTGTATATCTGTCGTAACCCAATGGATATGCAAAAGGAACACCATTTTCAACGCCGACCTGATTTTTAATAATATCGCCGTCAGATACGACAATCATTTTGTTAGGTGCGCTTTTTTCTCTGAAAGCAATCTCCTTGTTTTCCATAATTACTGAGGGCAATCTGTTTTTAAAAACCGATTCGAATTTTCCTTCAAGCAAAACGGCAACAGTTTGATAAGGGTTATTAAAATTCAAATCATCGGGATTTTTTCTCATAATGTCAATACTTATTCGTGCAGGCGCATTGATAACTCTGGAGAACTTTGAGGATGCAAGTAAAATTGTCTTTTTAATATCGGAAACATTAATTGTATCAATAGTTCCGGCAAATTCAAATTTTACAATATTAAGGTTATTCACTATTGGATGATTTGTAGAAGGGGCGATAAGCGGGAAATAATACCATGGCATTAAGCTCATTTGTGGTTGCTTGCCAATAAAACCGGTTACTAAAGGAATTTTTAGGCAATATAAATCCTGTATTAAATTTGTATTTATTCTTACTCCGTATCGGAATAACTGGTCATCAAGATTCAGGTCTAAAGGAAAAGCAATTGTTTCACTTGAATTGCGCAAGCTGTCCATGTTGGCATATACTCTGTCAATAAGCCAGAGTACTTTTCCGCCATTCATTATAAACTGGTCAATAATAAATTTATCTTTATCAGTAAAAGCCGAATCGGGTTTTGCAATAATTATTGCCTTAAAATTCTTCATGCTTTTTAACTTGCCATTTATTAATACTCTGTCAACGGTGTAATATTCGGATAGGTTTTTTACAATATCATCAACAAGCAAAGTATCGAGTTCGCCGTGTCCTTCAATAAATCCTACTTTTTGTTTAAATACAATAGTATGTTTTCTTATAACATTTGAAATTTCATATTCAAGTGCCTGCACCGAATTATTTAGCATTTCCGAAGAAGGAACATTGGACTGAGTTTTCAATAACTGCAATGGTAGTTCCCTGTTTTTATAAACAACAGAAGCACACGGAAAAATTATTTTTGTGGATGTTCCGTTTCCTTCCTTAACCTGAATTTGTGTGGGAATAAGTCCTTTCCCCATTAGCTGTCTTATTATTTCATTTTTATTTTTTTTATCAATATTTTCCAATGGGTCAACAAATTCGTATTCTATATTATTTGAATATGCTCTGAATTCGTCAAGCATTTCGCGTGTTTCATTTCTTAATCGTTTGAAACCTGAAGGAAAATCACCTTCAAGATATATTTTGAAATACACAATGTCATCAAGCTTTTTCAGTAAGTCCTTTGTGGTTTTCGACAGCGTATATCTTTTTTCGGAAGTAAGGTCGAGGCGGTAATAAATGTATGAACCTACAAAATTCAAAAGAATAATAAAGAGCAATCCGAAAGCAAATTCGCGTATGTTTTGTTTTTTTACGCCACGTCTTTTATTTATATCTTTAGAAATAGGATTATTTGCTTCTTCTGACGTAATCTCTTTTTTATTCTTTTTAAAATTAAATTTCATTGCTTAATTGCTAAATTGTTTAATTGTTAAGAAAACTTTTACTTATATGTTATGGCTTTACCGGTCATTGAGATTATTTGCCATTTATGCAGCTAATTTATCTAACCAATTTTCTTTTTTCTTCCATGAAAAATCATTGATACCATATTCTTCAATTGCCTGCAGCACTTCTGGTGCCACTTCTTTTTCCAAATCATTTAATATTACTATACCTTCATTATTACGTGCCTGTTTGGTATCTTCGAAAGCGAAAAGTTGTGCTATTATATTTTGTTTTCTTGGACTTGCTACTGCTTTGATTATTCTTTCAGGAGCTTTTCCTGAGGAAGGAATAAGAAAATCAAACTTATGCTGAAAAGAACTTTTGCCTTGTAAAATAATATTGGGAGAAAAACGAATATTATTTTGCTGAAGGAAATTAGTTACATCTTCTAAAAAGAATGTTTCTACTTTGGGAGAAGCCACAACAAATAAATCATCAACAGATAGCATTGCCTGAATAAAATTATGTTTACGCATAGGAAAGGTTGCTGGAGTTGCCATTGTGGTTAATTCATTTCCTTTTAATAAAACACCAAATCCATTTAAAATGGAATGCAATTCTTTTTGTCTTGCAGGTGTGAGAACATCAACTCCTGCCATTTCAAGATTGTTTATTGTATCTCCATCATCGGTCATATAAATACGGTCCCTGTCATCGCGTTTTAGATAAAACTGAATCTGGTCGTTGATATGATTTACAAATGGAGTAGTAACTTCAAAGTATCCATTTATCTCTTTGTAATTGATTTTTTGTTTCAGCCATTCGGTGTATGAATGAATTAAATCTTTCATATTAACAGTGTTTTTTTAATGTTTGGTAATTGTTTTACATTGCAATATTTAAAAAAGTCAATCATAATTTCATAAATATCCTTGCCTTTAATTTTCATTAACATTTCTGCGGGAACTGCCCACCTTTCTCCAAACCCTTCAACATATAAATGTATATGCGGTGAGGGTATTTCTTTCCCATTATATGGTTCAAGAATTGGCAAGGGAACATTTTCAACTTCGGGATTAGGATGAGGAGCTCCGTTAAAATCCAACCTTCTCAGAATATAAGCTTTTCTAACTCTGTTTTGATAAACAGCTTTTGTAATTTTAATACTTCCTCTGTAAATATCAAAAAGAAAATTTTCTCTTTTATCGGAAGTGGTAAAAGTAATAGTTAATTTTTGTCCTGAATTTGGGAACTGGTATTCTTTTTCCTCTTCCGGAAATTTTTCCATCAAAAAAAAGAAATCAGCATCTTGTTGAGTAATAAAATGTGCCATTGTTATGTTATTTTTTAATCAATTCTCGCATTATTAACTATTAATTACCATTTCCTACTCTGTATCGCAGTTTTAGTGAGTAACAAAAATATTGTTATTAAGCTCAAAAAATACAAAACATCTCTTGTATCAATCACGCCTCTGCTCATTGAAGAATAATGTGCACTTATGCCCATATTTCTTATAAGCAGGTCGATTTTACCGAATAAGTTAAATGAATAAATAAAATCAAATCCCATGTATATAAAGCCGCAAAGGAAAACCGATACTATAAATGATACAATTTGATTATCGGTTATGGAGGATGAAAATAAACCTATTGCAACAAAACCAGAGCCGAGAAAAAGCAATCCGATATATGAACCCCATGTTCCGCCAATATCAATATTTCCAACCGGACTTGCAAGATAATATATTGAAATAAAATAGAACAACGTTGGTATTAGTGAAAGAAACACCAGAATGAAGCCGGCAAAATATTTTGCAAAAACAATTTGCATATCTGTTAATGGTTTGGTAAGCAGGAGTTCGATTGTTCCCGATTTTTTTTCGTCGGCAAACAAACGCATGGTGATTGCGGGAATTAGAAATAAAAAAACCCATGGCGCAAGCATGAAGAAACCATCAAGTCCCGCCCATCCGCTGTCGAAAATGTTCATGTCCATCGGGAAAACCCAAAGGAAAAGCCCGTTGATTAATAAAAATACAATTATTACAATATATCCGGTTAATGAACCAAAAAATGTGTTTATTTCTTTCTTTAGTAATGTTATCATAAGTTGTCAGTTGTTAGTTGTCGGTTGTTAGTAACTTCGATATTCGTTATTCGGTGTTCGATATTCGATATTTTTTTCTTTACTCATGGCTCAAAGCTCATAACTCATTGCTTTTTTAATTGTTCATTATTAATTAAAAAACTCTACTCTTATAGTTTCATTATATTTCAAATCAATTAAACTTGATGCATTGCCTTCATTAATGGCTATTTCGAGATAGTCGGATGAATTAAACAATGCAAGCCGGTCGCCTGTTTCAATGTCGTGATAATTTTTGCTTATTTTATCAATGTCGTAATAACCTTCTCTTTTAAAAATTATTTTGTATTGTCTTCCCTTGCCGACTTCATTAAAAAGATTTCTTGTAATGTTAGTTATAGCATTTCCATAAGAATCAATGTATATTATGCTTCCGATTAAAACATTCTTGTCTGTCAATGGCTGCATATTTTTCATTTCAAACCAGTTGCTCTTTTTATTACCAAGCTCATCAAGCGATTTACCCTGAAAAATATGGTAAATAACTTTTACATATAAGTCCCTGATGTTTAAACTATGCTGGTCTTCTTCAATATCGTCAGTTATTCGCACAACAGTTTCGGGAAATGATTCAAAAGTAAGAGAAAACAAGCCGTTATCCCTGCCTATAAAATAGCTTCCGTTCTTCTCAGCTGCAATAAATGACAAGTCCGTGTTTCTTTCATGCCACTTGTTAATGTCAACCAGATGAATTGTGCCTTTGGGGAAATTATTGTAACTATTTTTCAGAACAAATGATGCTTTCAGGATATCAAAAGAAGGAATTTCATTTGATATGTCAATAATTGTTGCACCCGGACAATTTGATATTATCAAGCCCTTAAAAGCTCCGACATAAAAATCTTTCAAGCCCCAGTCAGTTGTTAATGTAATTATCGCCATTTATATTCTTAAAAGCAACATCCGTTAATTTGATAAATTTTCTTTATTTTGCAACGTTCAAAATTAATAAAATTTAAATGATTTTTTAACTTTACTGATTATTTTTACTTTTTCATTTTATAAAATCTCTTATGCACGAAAAAACAATTGTTGTTGAAGACATAAACCCTCTCGACCTTTATGGTGTTAATGATTGCAATCTGGAATTTCTAAAAAAAAGTTTTCCGCATTTAAAAATCATAGCCCGCAACAATATTATCAAAATTATTGGTAATGAAAGGGAAACTACTAATCTGGTTGCTAAAGTGGAACTGATGTTTGAACATTACGAAAAGTTCGGTAAAATAACAGAAAACGACATAGCTGAATTGCTTGATGATAATTATAAAATATCTTCGAAAAGCAAAGATGATTCGGTTCTTGTTCATGGAAATAACGGAATGTACATTAAAGCTCGTTCTGCAAACCAGCAGAAAATGGTGAGAAGCTATGAAAATAATGATTTGATTTTTTCAATCGGACCCGCAGGTACCGGAAAAACATATACAGCCGTTGCATTGGCAGTGAGAGCATTGAAAAATAAAGAAGTAAAAAAAATAATTTTAACACGCCCGGCTGTTGAAGCCGGCGAAAAACTTGGTTTTCTTCCGGGTGATATTCGCGATAAACTCGACCCATATCTGCAACCTCTGTACGATGCATTAAGAGACATGTTACCTCCGGAAAAACTTGCTAAATATATTGAAGACGGAACAATACAAATTGCACCACTTGCATACATGCGCGGGCGAACTCTCGATAATGCAGTTGCAATACTTGATGAAGCACAAAATTCAACCGAAAAACAAATAAAAATGTTTGTCACACGAATGGGGAAAAATTCAAAATTTTTTGTTACGGGCGATATTACACAAATTGATTTACCGAAAAACGAAATATCAGGACTTGCACACGCGGCAAAAATACTGAAGGGTATTGAAGGTATTGATTTTATATACATGAACGATAAAGATATAGTACGTCATAAGCTTGTTGTGAAAATTGTTGATGCGTATAAAAAAAGTGAATAATATAAAAGTCGTAAGAAGTTAGTCGTAAGATATAAGTGGAAATTTGCTTTAATGATAATTAGAGTTTGTCCATAATGTTCGATTTCTTCGTTAGTCTCGACTTTATGAACAGGCACTAATTATAACAATTCAACAATTAGGCAATTCAACAATAAAATATAATGGCAAAAGAAAAAAAAATATTATTACTGTTTATTTTGACACTTTTTCTTTCCTGCAAAAAAGAAAATCGCTGTGATTGCTTTACGGGAACAGGAAGCATAGTAAAGGAAAGTCGCGAAATAAACAATTTTTATTTTGTAAAAGTTTATGATAATATAAACTTAATATTAACTCAAGATACTGTTAATAAAATTGAAGTCGAAGCAGGGAAAAATCTATTACCAAACATAAAAACAGAAATAAACAACAACACTTTGAGCATAAGCAATAACAATAAATGCAATTGGGTGAGAAGTTTCAAGAAACAGATAAATGTGTATTTATCTGTAAAAAACCTGTATTACTTGGGTTGCAGGACCAGCGGAAATATAATATCTACAAATACAATAATCACCCCCGATACTTTTAGTATTGAGGGGAGGAACTCATCCTGCTCAATTAAATTAACAATCAACACAAAGAAAAGTTTTATCAGGATGCATACCGGAGCTCAGGATGTAACAATTAATGGCATAGTTGATAAAAATTACATGTATGCTGCCGGCAATGCGTTTATCGATTGTCGCAATCTTATTGCCAACAATACAGAAATAAACCATAGATGCTCGGGTGACTTTTTCGCTTATGGGAAAAATAGTTTAGGTGGTGATTTCACGGGGAACGGCAATTTGTATTATTATGGAAATCCTTTTTTAATAAATATCAAGCATCCAAACGGAAAAGGAAAATTAATTAACGGAGATTGAAAATAGGCACAAACCGAAAATAAATTTAGCCGGGTATTAACATTATTAATATGCTTCTATACGAATCTTTTCTGCGGGTATGCACAATACGGGTTTTTCAGTCAATGAAATTAATTTTTTTACTATATTGTCCATGTAAAAAATAAAAAATTCTTCGGGTTCCTGCTGAACAACTACCATAACCAAATCAACATTGTGTTTATTGGCGTAATCAGCAATATCTACTGCCAAGTCCTGCACATTGTCTTCTCTTTTGTCAATCAGTTCAACTTCATTTTTAAATTTCCTTTTATCAAGATACCGCTTACCTATAACCAATTGGTCTTTTAATCGCACTATTGCTGTAGCGGTGTCCCTATATACGAATGAAACTAACTTCAGCGTTGAATAATAAATTCCGGCAAGTTTTTTTGCTTCTTTAAGTTTAGTCATTGTTTCAGCAGTAAGGTCTAAAGGCAGCAAAATGGTTTTTATCATTCTGAAATGTTCTTTGCCGTTAATAGTCATAACCGGACATTTTGAATTTCTGAATACTTTCACTGTTGTGGGACTTACTATACGGCTACGAGGAGAAGCATAGCTTTTTGTAGATACTATCATGTATCTTGGATTCAATTCTTTTTCAACTTGAATTGTTTTCTTTCCAGGGTCTCCTTTTTCTATGCGAATTTTTATTTTTATGTTTGTTTTAAGAAAAATATCATCGGCTATTTTTTTCAGTTTTTCTTTTGCTTCAGTTTCACTAGGAAATACTTGGCCGATTCCAACTAATTTACTAAAAAATGCTGTTTCAGGAACAACATAAAGTAAAGTAATTTCAGATCTCAAAAAATTAACTAAATTGCATGCTTGTTCAAGGCATATATCCGATTGTTCGGAAAAATCTGTCAAAACGAGTATGTTATTAGATTCCTGCTCCATAAATATATATCAATTAGTTTATTATGCAAATATAAACACAAAAATGCCTATAAACCAAATAAAATTTCATATAAATTTACTTTTTTATTAAATTTTAATAAATAAAAATTTACTTTAGTAAAATAAAATGGATAAAAAAGAACTATCGGCATTAATTAATTTGCTTGATGATACCGATGAAGGAGTTTTCAAGCAAGTTAGAGAAAAAATCATGCAAATGGGAATCATGGCAATTCCGTTCCTTGAGAATGCATGGGAAAATTCATTTAATAATTTTCTTCAAAACAGAATAGAAAATCTTATCCATACCATTCAGTTTGAAAACATAAAAAGTGAGCTTATCAACTGGAAAAATACCGATAACAATAATCTTTTCAATGGAGCTGTAGTAATTGCGAAACATCAGTATCCTGAAATAAATATCGGTAATTTGCAAAAAGAAATTGATAAAATCACGGCAGATGCATGGGTTGAACTTAATGACAACCTTACTCCATTGGAAAAGGTGAAAGTTCTCAATCATATTTTTTTCAAATTACACGGTTTTAATGGAAATACAACGGATTTTCATTCCCCTCAAAATTCATATATAAATGTTGTTTTGGAAACAAAAAAAGGAAATCCTTTATTATTATCAATTGTTTATAGCATAATAGCTCAAAACCTAAAGTTGCCAATTTACGGAGTAAATCTGCCGGAACATTTTATACTGGGATACAAAAATGAAAATACATTATCTTTTGTTGATAAAAATGATGTGCTTTTTTATATAAACACTTTTAATAAAGGAACAATATTCAGCCACAAGGAAATCGAAATGTTTATAAGAGAATTAAAACTTGAGCCCAAAGAATATTTTTATAAAACCTGCACTAATATTGAAATAATAATACGTATGCTTCATAACTTGATATTCTCATATCAAAAGCTTGGGTACAATGAAAAAATAATAGAACTCGATATTTTGCTGGGATGCCTCAGTATATAAACAATCGAACATTTGAACAAACGAATTATAAAAAAAGAGAGAAATAACGTGCAATCATTCAAATATTCGAATGTTCTATTATTCAATTGTTCTTTTGTTCAATTATGTTTTTTCTTCAATAAAATTCACTCCTGTTGATTTTCCTATTTCTTTTAAATCATCAATAACTACAGGCAATATCTCAATTCCTTTTTTTAAATTAATTTCATAAAGTTCTCTTTCTATATCACCGGGAATAAGTACTTTCGGCTGTCCTTGGGCACTTTTAGCATTTCGGAAGGTATCAATCCATTCGTCCATTTTCATTTTAAAATCTTCTTTTTTCTGAAAAGCATCGATGCGCATGGCACCGAAAAAATGGCCTGTACCTTTCCCTACTGATTTTTCAAGCACCGGCAAAAAAGCAACTGAAGGTGGAACAAATGGTCCGAAATTAGCTCCTGACAAAACCGCAGAAAAAATATCAACAATTGCACTCATGCAATAACCCTTATGACTTCCATGTTCTCTGTCGCCGCCGAGTGTGAGCATAGCACCCTCTTTTTTTATTATATCGGGGTCACTGCTCGGATGTCCATCTTTATCCTGAACGAAACCAGTTGATGCTTTCAATCCTCTTTTAGAAAGCAGGTCGAGTTTTCCTCTTGCAATTGGAGTTGTAGCGAAATCGGCAACAAACGGAGGTTGCTTGCCCGCAGGAATTGCAACAGCAATAGGATTTGTTCCGAGAAGCTTATCAATTGAAAAAGTGGGAGCAACCAATGGATTGGCGTTTGTCATTGCTATGCCAATCATATCATGTTTAAGTGCGAGCATTGAATAATATCCGGCAATTCCGAAATGATTGGAATTATTCACAGCAACCCAGCATGTGCCTGCATTTTTTGCTTTTTCAATTGTAATATTCATTGCATAATTGGCAACAACAGGACCCATGCCTTTATCGCCATCAACAGCGGCGGTGCTCAAAGTTTCATGAATAATTTTAATATCGGGAGTTACATTTATCCTGCCGTTTTTCCAGAGTTCATAGTAATCTTTAAATCTTATTACTCCGTGCGATTGTATTCCTCGCAGGTCAGCAGTAACAAGAACTTCAGCAACTGTTACTGAATTTTTATCGCTGCAGCCGATTTTTCTTAAAACTTCTGTTATAAAACTTTTTAAATATTCTGAGTTGTACATATTATTTATATTATGATTTTATTGATAGCTAATCTATAACTTCTTTTTTAAAATAAATAAAATATCGAACATCGAACACTGAATTTCGAATATCGAAGTTTTTTACTAATGACCATTGACCGATGACTTTGTTTATTGTATTCTTAATTATTATTTATTAAATATTTTTTCTGAATATTCAACATTTATTAAAAACAAACCTTTCGCAGGTACCGAATAACCTGCATTTGAACGATTTTTGCTTTCTATAATGTTTTCGAAATCTTTCAATGAAATTTTATTTTTACCAACTTCGAGCATTGTTCCAACTATTGCTCTTACCATGTTTCTCAGAAATCTGTTAGCTTTTATTGTAAATAAAATCAAATCTTCTTTTTGTTCCCATTGAGCTTTCATTATTTTACAATTATTTGTTTTGGTCTGCGTTTTCACCTTGCTGAAGCTTGTAAAATCCGAATATTCAAATAATATTTCCGATGCTTTATTCATCAGAGCAATATCCAAATCACCATAATAATAATATGCAGAATTTGTATAAAAAGGATTTTTATTTTTTATGATTTGGTAAACGTAAGTTCTCGAAATGGCATCAAAACGGGCATGTGCGTTTGGTTTAACTTTAAATATATTTTTTATCGCAATGTCTGAAGGAAGAAATTTATTTAATTTAAAAATAAATTTATTTTCATTCAGATTGTTTTTTTCGCTGTCGAAGTGTGCGTAAAAATCTTTTGCATGCACGCCTGCATCCGTTCTTCCGGCACCGGTAACAGTTATTTCCGATTTCAGTATAACCGATAATGCCTTGCATAGTTCATCCTGAACGGAATTTGAATCCTTTTGCGATTGCCAGCCATGGTATGCCTCACCATTAAAAGAAAGTTGTATGAAGTAGCGAAATTCCAATGTTTTTAGTTTTCAGTTTAAAGACATAAACCACAAAATTCCGAAACTTTAAATTATTTTATTAAATCTGCAAATGTTGTATGTTCGAGTTTGAGGAGCATAAAATCCCTTATTTCAATAAGAATTTTTATGAGTTTTTTGCTTTTTTCTATCGGGGTGTTTTCGTAAAAGTGCTTGCTTACTGATTTCACAGGAGCTATCGGACCATCCATTAATCTTATAATTTCAGCAAGCGTAATTTCGTTAGGTTTTTTTGAAAGCTTATATCCTCCCGATGAACCCTTCTTACTTCTTACATATCCTGCATTTTTTAGCGATAAAAGTATTTGTTCAAGAAACTTTTTTGGAATTTCTTTTCTCTTAACTATTTCAGCAATCTTAACACATTCCTTATCATAATTTTCTGATAAATCTATCAGAGAAAGACATGCATATTCGCTTTTCTTGGATAACTTCATAATTTTTAATAAAAAACAAAATTATGCTTTTTTTTTATGATAAAACAAAATTAACTCAATTATACAATAATAATAACAAAATATTGTTTATTAAAAAAATGCTTTTCTTTGCATAACTTATGATAAAGATAAAATTTCAGGTTTTAACATTTATTGTTTTTTTAATTTCATTTAATTCCTATTCTCAAATAGGAGGCAACAGCATTTATAAATTTCTGTCATTACCAAATTCAGCGAGAATATCTTCTATTGGAGGATATGTTGTTGCTGCAAAAGATGATGATGTTACTATTACTTTACAAAATCCATCACTCATCAACTCTTCAATGGATAATCATCTCGGATTTACTTTTCTTGACTATTTTGCCGACATTGGTTGTGGATATGCTGCATATTCAAAGTCATACAAAAAGGTAGGCAGTTTTTGTGCCGGTTTACAATATATCAATTACGGCACTTTCAAAAAAGCTGATGCTACTTCGCAAATTATCGGAAATTTTACCGCAGCAGATTATTGCCTCAATATAGGATACAGCAGGCAAATGGACTCATTATTCACCCTCGGAATTGCTGTTAAAAACATATATTCCGTTTATGATATTTACAAATCGTATGGACTGGCAGCAGACCTGGCTTTACTGTATTACAAGCAGAAGTCGCAGTTTGCAGCATCAATAATAGTAAAAAATATAGGTACACAATTAAAGGAATATGTGAAAGGAAATAAAGAACCATTGCCTTATGAAATTCAGGCAGGAATTTCACAGCGATTAAAACACTTGCCATTCCGCTTTTTTATAAACCTCATACATCTCGAAAAATTCGACCTCACATATCAAGTGCCTGTTGATTCTTCTACCGATGTGAATCTGATGACACCTGATACTGCTAAAAAAACAAAAATAGGAAAAATCCTGAAAGACGCAGAACCATTCGGAGACAAATGTTTGCGACACATTGTTATTGGTGGAGAATTCATGCCTATAAAAAATTTTTATCTGCGATTTGGTTATAATTACCAGCGAAGACAGGAATTAAAATTTGACACAAGAATCGGAATGGCAGGATTTTCATTTGGAGTAGGATTAAAAATTTACAGGTTTCACATAAGCTATGCCAGAGCTGTATATGATATTGCCGGAAAAACGAATCAATTCACCATTACAACTAACCTTAGCGATTTTATTTCGAAAGGCAATTAAATATTCAACCCCCAACCGCCCCAAAGCAAACTTTTAACTATTGAAAGCAAAAAGAGAAACAACTAACAAAAAAAATGTATTCAATAATTAAAAAAGTTTGTTTTTTATAAATCATTTGTGGCATTAACTATTGGAAGACATTTGCAAATTTTGAGAACTTAAATTAAAGTTTTCGGGATATTTGGCGGTTTTATCTTTATAAAAATTTTCGATATAAACGAAATCTTTTTCAAAATTATCGGTAGGATAAAATATTTCAGTCAAACCTGTTTCTTTTTTTAAATAGTCAATATGTCCGAGTACTATAGGAACATTGGCTTTTACAGCTATATAGTAAAATCCGCGTTTCCAGTTTTTCTGCAATTTCCTTGTGCCTTCAGGAGTAATCAGCACTATAAGTTTTTCATTATTTTCAAACATTTTAATGGTTTCGTTTACTACATTAACCCCTTTGCTTCTGTCAATAGGAACTGCGCCAAGTGCTTTCAAAATATATCCTAATGGAAAAAAGAAAAATTCTTTTTTAATTAAAGTTTTTGCTTTTATTCCTAATGCAAATAAGCTAACCCTTCCGTAGAAAAAATCCCAGTTTGAAGTGTGAGGAATAGAAAGCATAACATATTTCTTTATTTCGGGAGGAACATAGTTAATTGTTTTCCATCCTGTAATGCGTAATAATAGTTTGGAAATGTATTTCATTGTTGATATAGAAAATATAATCTCAAATCAGAAATATTTTGTAAAAATAGCACAATGCTATTTATTAATAATAAAAATGCATCTCTATTTTTTTATATTTAAAAAGTTTTTATATTTGCATTTCTTTAGGGAGCATAGCTCAGCTGGTTCAGAGCATCTGCCTTACAAGCAGAGGGTCCTTGGTTCGAATCCATGTGCTCCCACAAAGGTTCCTGACTACGGAACTTTTTTTATTTTTCAGAAAAATTATAAAAAACTATTTAAGGAATGCTTTTATTTCCTCAAAATACTTTGTTTTATTAATTGAAAAAGTATTCTCACACGTAGCACCTTTCACAATATACGTTGTTGTAACACCACTTTTAAGTTTCGCAACTTCACGAATGTATGACGGATTATAAATTTCTTCTTTTTCACCTGCAATAAGCAAAATACCCGTAATGCCTCCGCCTTTTGAATCAAAAGCATATTTAGGTTCAAGCAGCGTTTTATTATATCCTAAAGGAAGTTTAAGTTCGGCTCCAGTTTTTTCTTTAATTATTTTTTGAATTGATTCGAAATCGAGATATGGTGAATCTGCAATGATTTTGCTTACTTCGGGATGATTAGCACCAATGCTAAGCGATAAGCCCGCTCCTATTCCTGCTCCGTATAAATGAACAGCACGAAATCTCGAATAATATTTTTTTACATGAGTTAAAACGGCTTCAACATCCTTTTCAAATTGTGCATATATGTAAAACGTTTTATTAATATTAAAATCGGAACTTTTTCCATAACCTCTGTAATCATAAGTTATAACATTATATCCAAGTGAAAGAAAATTGCTTGCCTGTTCAATCAAATCAGCCATATTGCCATTACCACTGGCACTCATTATCATTACTTTGCTTGATGACGGCTCATTTGATTTAAAAAGCCATCCGTACAGAACCAAATTGTCTTCTGTTTGAATATTTAATTCTTCGAAGTTCATTCCATAATCGGCAGGAGTAATAGAATAAGTTCTGGAAGGATTAAGTGAAAACGAACAATTCCAGAGTACCGCAAAAACTGTTATTAAAAATATTTTTTTCATGATTATTAGGTTTTTAGATTTTAAATTTATGTTTTGTAAAAATAGAGATTATTTGAAATAATAAAAAGAATTTTAACAAAAATTTATAGTGATTAAACAAAGTCATGTAATTATGAAGCAAAAAACAAGCCATGAACTTCACAAATTCAAAAAATAATATTTGCTTTAATAATTTATTATACGCTATCGGGATTAGGCACTTTAGGCACTGATTATTTACGGATATTCATTTCATCAAGTTTTCTTTGATATTTTCCGGCATTCACAAGATGTTGTTCTGCAGTTTTTGCAAAATTGTGATATCCCGAAAAATCTTCTTTTGCACAAAAATAAATATAATTATGTTTTGCATAATTTAAAACCGAAGAAATTGAAGAAACCGACGGAATACAAATGGGACCCGGAGGCAATTCTTTGTTGGCATACGTATTATAAGGCGAAACAACGCTTTTGTGCTTATTCAAAATTCTTTTTATTGTAAAATCATTTAATGCAAATTTAAGTGTAGGGTCGGCTTCCAAAGCTTTATTCATGCGAATTCTGTTTAAATATACACCTGCGATAATTGGTTTTTCGTCATTCATATTGGTTTCCTGCTCAACTATGGAAGCTAAAACAGAGACCTGCTGAAGCGTGAGCCCTGCTTCACCGGCTTTTTTTCTTCTATCGTTATTCCAGAATTTGTTATATTCTTTTGCCATTCTTTCAATAAACTTTTCAGCAGTTGTATTCCAGTATATCTGATATGTATTGGGAATAAATAAAACCAATGCATTCTCGCTGTTCAACCCGTATTTCTTCACGTAATCATCGTTGTTCAAAAGCGACAGCAATTCTGTTTTATCGGCTTCGAGTTGATTTGAAATCACTCCCGCAAAATCATTTTTTGTTCTTATACTCTGAAAAACAAGAACAACAGGCGTTTGCTTTCCCGAACGCAAAAGATTCACCAGCTCTTTATTACTCATATTATTTGTAATCTTATACTTTCCGGGATGAATATGTTTTTTATAATGCATCATTTCTGCAACCCATTCAAAAGATTCTCTGTCCTTAATTATTTTCTTTCCTTCAAGTTGTTTGACAACATCATCAAAATCGGAGTTGGTTTTAACATATATGAATTCAAAATCTTTCTGAGCAATATTAGTATTACTGCTATATATTTCGCTGTATAAATTATATAAAGCTGATAAAATAAAAATCAGCAATATTGCCGAAACAATAAGTAAAGCGATTTTATAATTTTTCTTTTTACTTTTTCTAAACATAAATGATAGATTTAATTACTTAAGATACTTTAAGTACCGATTAATTGCAACATAAATTCATCTTCCCATTTATTTCCGCATCTTATCCATTGCTTTTTCAAACCTATTATTTCGAATCCGAACTTTTTAAAAAGATTTAAACTCGAAATATTATCCGATATAATATTGCAATACAGTTGATGTAAATTCAAAACAACAAATGAATATTTAATCAGCAGTTCTAATGATTCCGAAGCATACCCTTTTTTTCTTTCGGAATCATCATAAATTATCAATCCTATTCCTGCTCTTTGATTATTGGCATCAAAATCAAACAAATCGACACAACCGATGGTTTTTGAAGTTTCCAGAATATCAATCATCATTCGTTGCTGCTTTGTTTCATATATATCCGAATGTGCATTAGCAACAAATTCTTCCAATACAAATTTTGAAAATGGAGCAATTGTATTGCTTATATTCCAAACCGACGTATCGTTTTCCAACTTATAAAGAAATTCGATATCGGAAGGTTCCATTGCTCTTAACATTATTTTGCTTCCCCTTATTCCTTCCATATTTTACTTTTTATTTTTAAAATTTTTATTTACTGTATTATTAGAAATTTTACGAAAAGGAATGAATTCATCGGAATATTCAAGTAAGTATTTATCATTTCGGTATAGTAAACATATAGAATTGTTTTGCCTTTGTATTGTGGGGTTTTCATAAGGATTTATTCCGAACAGTACTATTTTGCTTTTTGACATTTTATATCCTTTATAATTTATAGGTGACTCCCAAAATTCAACTTTCAAAGAATACTTGCTTTCCTGATTATAGTCAATCAATGAATCTAGATTTTTATTTTGCTTTTCACTTTCGTGATTTATTTCAATGTCCTTAGTTAATATAAGCTGGTCTTTTTTTATCACAATATCATCTTCATTATTATTTTCCGAAAGCGATGAATTTCTTAATGCTTTAGCAACAGAATCAGCAAATATAGAATCTGGTTTTTCTCTGTATTGTATATCAAGTTGAGAAATATTTTTATTTTCATCCGATGATGAATAATAGTTATATTTCGATTTCCTGAAAATCACATTTTGCTTTTTTGACTGGCGATGAGTGGCTTTTACCATATTTGCTTTTGGTGCAAACATTTCAGATAAGTTATGAGTAATCTTATTAACCTTGTTTTCCGAAAGATGTATACCCGATTGTTTTTCTGTCTGAATTTTAAAAACAATCGCACCAACAACAAATCCTACAATAAGTCCGATAATAAGCACTGCAATTCTGTCACGCTTTTTATTCATAATTTATATTAAAAAAATCAGAATGCAAATTTACTTATTTCTGATTGTAAAACATTATTGTCCGCTAAAATAATTTAATAAATGACACAACGTACTATTTTCAAGGTATTAATATAATATCACCACCTACGGGGCATAATTCCGTGATTTATTTTACAAATATTTTTTTAAAAAAATTCTCCCTTAATTTATGTAACTTTTGTGTGTTCTCATCAAACTCAATAATTAAACAACAAAACAATTTCCTTCACATTTGCAAAAACCTTTAATAAATCTTACTTTTGTTTTTTATTTTTTCGAACTTCGATGTTCGACATTCGGTGTTCGATGTTCGATATTTTTAAAAAAAATAAATTACAAATAAAAAATAATGAATATCGAATAACGAATAATGAAGTTTTTACTAATGACTATTGGCCAATGACCGATGACAATAATAACATATTAAACGAGCTCACACAATCGGATTACAAATACGGATTTACAACCAACATTGAAACCGAATATGCTCCGAAAGGATTGGATGAAAGCACCGTTCGCTATATTTGGGAAAAGAAGCAGGAACCCGATTTCATGCTCGACATTCGGTTGAAAGCATTTCGCTATTGGAAAAAAATTCACGAACCGCGCTGGGCACATCTTAAATATCCCGAAATAGATTATCAGGATATATTTTATTATGCAGCACCAAAGCAAAACAAGCCAACTCCAACAGGAATTGACCCCGAATTAAAAAAAACATTTGATAAACTCGGAATTTCACTTGAAGAACAATTACTGTTATCGGGTGTTGCCGTAGATGCCGTGATGGACAGCATTTCTGTCAAAACTACTTTTTCCGAAACTCTTTCAAAACTCGGAATTATTTTTTGTTCAATAAGTGAAGCAATAAAAAACCATCCCGATTTAATAAAAAAATATCTTGGCAGCGTTGTTCCTTTTACCGATAATTTTTTTGCGACATTGAATACTGCGGTTTTTAGCGATGGCTCGTTTTGTTACATCCCTAAAGGTGTTCGCTGTCCTATGGAATTATCAACGTATTTCAGAATAAATGCACTAAAAACAGGTCAGTTTGAAAGAACATTAATTATTGCCGATGATAATTCTTACGTGAGTTACCTCGAAGGATGCACTGCTCCTGTGCGCGACGAAAACCAATTGCATGCAGCAGTTGTTGAAATTATTGCTCTCGACAATGCAGAAGTAAAATATTCAACTGTTCAGAACTGGTATCCGGGAAACAAAGAAGGCAAAGGTGGTATTTATAATTTTGTTACAAAACGTGGAATTTGTAAAGGCAAAAAATCCAAAATTTCATGGACACAGGTAGAAACGGGCTCTGCTATTACATGGAAATATCCGAGTTGTGTTTTGAAAGGTGAAAGTTCTGTCGGTGAATTTTATTCCGTTGCTGTTACAAATAATTATCAACAGGCAGATACCGGAACGAAAATGCTCCATCTCGGAAAAAATACAAAAAGCACAATTATTTCAAAAGGAATATCGGCAGGGAAAGGACAAAATACATACAGAGGGCTTGTAAAAGTTGCTCAGAAAGCGGAAAATTCACGCAACTACACACAATGTGATTCACTGCTGATGGGTGAAAAATGCGGTGCTCATACATTTCCTTATATTGATGTAAAAAACAAAACTTCCGTTGTTGAACATGAAGCAACGACTTCAAAAATTTCCGAAGACCAGTTGTTCTATTGTCAGCAAAGAGGTATTGATGCTGAAAATGCAATACGATTAATTGTAAACGGGTATGCAAAAGAAGTTTTAAATAAATTACCGATGGAGTTTGCTGTGGAAGCACAAAAGCTGCTTTCGGTAAGCATTGAAGGCAGTGTAGGTTAAAATAATCTTAGCGTATTTGCGCCTCAGCGGTAAAAAAAAACCGCAAAGACGCTAAGATGCAGAGTTCAAAAAAAAAAAAAAATAACATTAATACAGTTTTAAATTTATTTCTTTTTGAATAATAAAAATATCTGATATGAAAAAGTTTGTTTTACTACTTGCTATGTTGCCGTTTATTAGTTGTGCACAAACATTTACATTCGGGTTAAAAGGTGGCTTAAACCTGAATCGCTTGGTTTTTACACAACAAGATTTTACTTCAAGTAATTATAATTTAGGATACACCGGAGGATTGTTTTTCATTTTTCAATCGGAACATTTTTACTTGCAACCAGAAATTATTTTATCCCAAAAAAACGGTAATTATAAATTTTCTTCCTCTGCTGCTCCTGATACTACTTTTTTAAATAAAATTGATTATGTAGATATACCTATGATTGGTGGAATCAGATTTGGAAAACATTTTAAATTAGGAACCGGACCTATTTTTTATATCTTAACGGAAGATGATATAAAATATAAAATTGACGGTAATTCGCTTACCCTTGCCATAAATGATAAATCTTTTAAAACTTTAAACTTTGGATGGCAAACAGGTATTTGTATAGAAGTAGCTCATTTTTTATTTGAATTTCGTTATGAATATGGCATTAATCATTTAATTAAAGAAGTCAAAATTCCTAAATCAAATACTACACTTAAGCCGATAGCAAAAAATAACTTATTTCAATTGACTGTGGGATTAAGGTTTTTATAAGAGTTATATTATTAATTTTCAAATTTAAAATCATGTTATCAATAAAAAATCTACGAGTATCTGTCAACAACAAAGAAATTCTGAAAGGAATAAATCTTGAAGTCAAAGCAGGAGAAGTGCATGCTGTAATGGGACCGAATGGTTCGGGAAAAAGCACATTGGCTTCGGTTCTTGCTGGTCGTGAAATTTTTGAAGTTACTTCGGGTGAAGTAAAATATAAAGGAAAAAATTTATTAAAGATGTTGCCCGAAGAACGTGCGAGAGAAGGAATATTTCTTGGTTTCCAATATCCTGTGGAAATTCCCGGAGTAAGCATGCTCACTTTTATGCGAACTGCAATTAATGAAGTTCGTAAATATAGAAATCTCGAACAGTTAGACATGAAGCAATTTATGACACTTGTTGACGAAAAAAAACTTCTTGTTGAATTTGAAAGAAGAATGGAAAATCGTTCGGTAAATGAAGGTTTCTCGGGTGGCGAAAAAAAGAAAAATGAAATTTTTCAAATGGCAATGCTTGAGCCAACACTTGCCATTCTTGACGAAACTGACTCGGGACTTGATATTGACGCATTACGTGTTGTTGCAAACGGAATAAATAAATTAAAAACAAAAGATAATGCAACGATTGTGATTACTCATTATCAGCGATTGCTTGAATATATAATTCCTGATTATGTTCATGTTTTATACGATGGAAAATTTGTAAAATCAGGCGGCAAAGAACTTGCACTTGAATTGGAAATTAAAGGTTATGATTGGATTAAAAAAGAGATTGAACAATAGACATTATAAAAGACAAATTAATAAAATAAATGTAACAAAACCTAAATTGGACATTGAATGTAAGAAAAATCGCAAATTTAAAACATCCAACATCTAACTTCCAGTTTTACTAATCAAAAACAATAATATTTAAGCATATTGTTATGAAAACCAAATTTAACTACTTGCTAATTGCAATTTCTTTTTCGACTTTATTCTCCTGTAATAACAATAAAGTTTCTGAAAAAAGTGATGCTTTAAAGAAAGATTCATTGAAAAAAAATTCCATTAAAAAATCAGTTTCAAAAAATAATGGTATTGATATTGAAAATACAAATATTATTTACATTGCAAAATACACAATTAACATTAAAAAAGTTGATTATAAACTTTTGAAAAATGCTTATGAGGAAATGAAAGAAAAAGTTCACAAAAACTCCGGTAATTATTATGAAGCACAGGTGAAATTTGAGAAACAGATTGCTAATAAATACAAAACTATTTTTAAAAGAAATAAAGACATACTAAAAGTTTTTAATGGATATATTTTTTTGAATAATAAAAATAATATTGATTCAACTCAAAATTATGGATACACTTTTGATAGTTATTTTCCTAAATCAAAAAGCTGTTTAATTTATGTTGGATATGAAAACAGATATAAATATATCCTATATAATAAAATTTCATCAACTCGTGTTACATTAGACGGAATGCCATATTTCTCTGAGAATGGCAATAAATTTGTTTCACTAACAATTCCTGATGTAAAAAATAAAACTCAAGGAAAAATTTCTTATTATGAAATAAGCGATTATTATTTTAATTTAATTGGAAGTTTTGAGCTAAATAGTAAATTCGTACCATCAAATGCAAGATGGATTGAAGATAATAAGTTTATTGTAGAGTTCAAAAGTATTGGGAACAATGAAAATGAAGAGAAAAAATATTTTGAATTTACAATGAACATAAAATAACTTACATGAATAGGTTTATTGAAATTTTTGAGGAAAATAAAAACAAAATTATTTCAGATAGTTTACAATATCTGAAAAATATACAATTGGAATCTTTTGAAAATTTTAAGATGCTTGGTATTCCGGCAATAAAAAACGAAGAGTGGCTGCATACTGATATTTCAAAAGTTATAAATCCGGAATATAATTTTTCTTTAGAGCCGCCAAAAATTGAATTTAACATTGATGATTTTTTTAAATGTGATATTCCGCAATTAGATACTTATATGTTTGTAATTGTTAACGGCTGGTTTCCGCAACAATTAAAATTAATTAATGAATACGAAAATGGTTTGATTATTGGAAGCTTTGCCGAAGCACAAAAAAAATATCCGGAAATAATTGAAAAACATTTTTCAAAATATATTAATGTCGCAGAAGATGGTCTTTCAGCTTTAAATACTGCTTTTGCAAAGGATGGAATATTTATTTATGTTCCCGAAAATTTAATTCTCGAAAAACCGATTCAACTTGTTTACATTGTTTATTCAACGGAAGACATAATTGTTCAACATAGAAATCTTATTATTGCCGAAAAAAAATCACAGGCAAAAATTGTTATCTGCGACCATTCACTGCATTTTAATAAAAGTTTTACCAATGCTGCAACTGAAATATTTGTCGGAGAGAATGCAAGCATAGATTATTACAAAATTCAAAATTCAAGTAACAACACTTCGCAAAACACTATCACACAAGTACAGCAGGAGCGAAACAGTAAGTTTTTATCAAACGTTATAACTTTACATGGCGGATTTATAAGAAATAATCTGAATGTAAAACTTAATGCCGAAGGTTGTCAGACAAATTTATACGGACTCTATTTATGCGACAAAGAACAGCATATAGATAATCACACTTTCATTGAGCATGGATTTCCTAATTGTTCGAGTGATGAAAAATACAAAGGGATTTTAGACGATAAGTCGGAAGGCGTTTTCAGAGGAAAGATTTTAGTTCAACCGAATGCCCAGAAAACCATAGCATTTCAAGCAAACAACAATTTACTGCTCAGCAATAATGCTTCAGTAAATTCAGAACCACAACTTGAAATTTATGCCGACGACGTAAAATGCAGTCATGGCGCTACAATCGGACAGTTGGATACGGATGCATTGTTTTACCTGCGTTCACGAGGCATCAGCAATGAAGAAGCCCGAATGATGCTGATGCACACTTATGCTTCCGAAATTATAAATAAAATAAATATTGAACCACTGAAAGAAAGAATGAATGATTTGGTTTCAAAACGTTTGCGCGGAGAACTTTCCCGTTGTAATCATTGTTTTATAAAATGTTGCTGAAACCAATTCAGTAGTCGGTAATCAGTAACCAATTGGTAGCTGAAATATTAATCAATAAATTTCCAAGTAGTTTTCAGAACTGTTTTAAAGCAGAATAAATTTTTCTAATCTACACCTCAAACATTTAACTATCGTTTCTTATCTGCTAAATACCAGTATGGTTAGTGGTTACTGATTACCGACTAACGTACAAGTATTTTCAGCAAATCCTCTTCAAGTGTTTTACCGGGAGTTTCAACAATTCTGCCTTTTTCTTTTGCATTATTAAAAACAATAAATGTTGGATTTTTTTCTATTTTTAAATCTGTAACCGGTAAATTACCTGCTTTTTTATTTCTGTTAACACAAATAAATTCAATGTTTTCAGGATTGTATTTTATTATATTAAAGATTTTAATAAATCTCGGAATTTGTATTTTGCTGTCGCTGCACCATGTGCCTAATATGACTTTAATTTTAATATTTTCATTTTCTTTAAGCTTTAGCAACGAATCTATTTTTTCAAGTATCATTATATTGGGCTTGTATCCTTCATATTCGTTAGTATAAGAATCAATAAAATCCACTGTTTTGAATCCATTCAAATCACATAATCCTATAAGAATTTCTTTACCCGAAACTGAATCAGTGGTTTTTTTATTCAATTCCTGAGAGTAGCTGCTGAGTGCACACTGCAATAAAACAGCAATTAAAAAGATTTTTGTTTTCATGTATTTAAATTTTAGTGATTATTTTTTTTATCTTTTTTAGTTTCCTGTTTGCATTTGTGCACACCCCATTCTACAAGATAATGACGAATAATTATTTCTGTTTATTCTGCATAACTTTTGTATCAGGAGGCACATCTTTTGTTATCCAGATATTTCCACCGATAACAGAACCCCTGCCAATAGTATTTCTTCCAAGTATTGTGGCATTTGAATAAATAATAACATCATCCTCAACAATAGGATGTCGTGGAACACCCTTCATAGGATTACCTTTTTCATCAACAGGAAAACTCTTTGCTCCCAAAGTAACTCCCTGATAAATCCTTACATTTTTTCCTATTATTGTTGTTTCACCAATAACGACACCAGTGCCATGGTCAATAAAAAAATATTCGTCAATTGAAGCACCGGGATGAATATCAATACCCGTTTCAGAGTGCGACATTTCGGCAATGATTCGAGGTATCAGAGGAACATCAAGCAAAACCAACTCATGCGCTATGCGATGATTAGTTAAAGCAAATATACTGGGATAACAAAATATTGCTTCCCCATAAGTTTTTGCAGCAGGGTCGCCGTTAAATGCCGCAATTACATCTGTTGAAAGCAAATGCTTTATTTTCGGCAATCTTGAAATAAACTCTTTTGCAATTTCCCTTGAATTATTTTCGCAATTCAAACATGAGTCATCATCTTTTTCGCACGAAAAACAAAATCCCCTTTTGATTTGTTCGGCAAGCAATCTGAATACTTTGTCAACATTAGCTCCAATATAATAATTCAATGATTCGGGACGCACATCAGAATTTCCGAAATAACCTGGAAATAAAACTCCCCTTAATAATGAAACTATTTCATTAAGTTCAGTAATAGATGGCATAGGGACTTCATGGAACTTGCGGTGATACAAAAATTCGTATTCTTTTGTACTACCAAGTTGTTTAATTATTTTATCAAAATCTGTATTTTGCATTTTCATTATATTTATTAATAAAAAAACAAATTTATAAATTAACTTTCAATAATAAAATTATTTGCAGCTAAATGCAATGTCGATTTCAAATAGTTTAAAGTTTCGGGATTTTGTTGTTAGTTGCACAACTTCATTATTCAATGTTCAATATTCGGTGTTCGATATTATTTTTAACAATTCAACCACAAACGTTTTTCACTATTCATTTAAATTTATTTCTGATTTTTTTCAAAATCACCTCTGCGTGTTTTAAAGCAGATTCTTCTGTTTGTCCTGCAATGTGAGGTGTTAAAATAACTTTATCGGAATTAATAAGATATTTAAAACTTTTATTATTTATTTTATTAAGATTTTCAAATGCTGAATTTTCATATTCCAAAACATCAAGTGCTGCTCCACGAATTTTTCCTGACTTTATGTTTTTCACTAAATCATCAGTTTTTATAATCTGTCCTCTTGATGTATTTATTAAAAAAATATTTTTTTTGAATTTATTTAAAAAATTATCATCAACCATATAATGAGTTTCACTTGTCAGGGGAAGATGAATGCTCAAAATATCGGCTTCACTAAATAAAGTACTGATGCTTGATTCCGTAACATATTTATCGGAATACTTCTTTTTATATTTATCATACGCCAGAATTTTTGCATCAAATCCCGATAATCTTTTTGCAAATGCACTTCCTGTATTTCCATATCCGATAATACCTATTGTTTTCCCTGAAATTTCCATTCCTTTATTTTCCTTTCTGTTCCATATTTTATTTTTTATCTGTTTATCGGCTTTGTTAATATTTTTCAATAATGAAAGGAGTAATCCTAATGCATGTTCTCCCACGGCATCTCTGTTTCCTTCGGGAGAATTTATGCAGGAAATTCCTTTTTTTTCAGCATATTTTACATCAATATTTTCCATGCCCGAACCTATTCTTGCAATAAATTTCAGTTTCTTCGCTTTATCAATCAAATTGCTGTCAACTCCTATTTTACTTCTTAAAACAATACCAAAACAATCATATATCTTATTTTCTATTTCACTTTTTGTTATTTCAGGTGAATAAATGCACGAAAAATCCGCTTTTTTCAGTTCTTTCAACAGAAAATCATGAACTGAATCAACTATCAATATTTTGTTCTCCAAATTTTTCATCATATCCGAATTTAAAATGTACAAAAATACTAAAAATGCAAAAGGAGGGAAAAGAAAAAATAATATTTCGATATAAATAAAATGTATCAAAAAAGAATTAAATTTGCACTCCTTTTTTATTTTTTATATGACAAGTGAAGCATTAAAAAAATTAGATAAAATAACTTTTCCCGGAGTACTCATTGCACTTGGCATAGTTTTCGGAGACCTTGGCACATCACCACTTTACGTTTTAAGAGCCATTACCGGACATACACCTATTGACAGCAACATGACATTAGGTGCTGTTTCATGTATTTTCTGGACATTAACTTTTCAAACTTCCATAAAATACATTTACTTAACGCTGAAAGCTGACAATAAGGGAGAAGGTGGTATTTTCTCGCTTTATGCACTTGTTAAAAGAACAAAAGTAAAGTGGCTTATTTTACCTGCCATTATTGGAGGAAGCATGCTTCTGGCAGATGGCATAATAACACCTGCAATTACTATTTCTTCTTCTGTTGAAGGATTGAAAGCAATATATCCCGATTTCCAAACGGTTCCGGTTGTTTTAATTATTCTATGTGGCTTATTTTTCTTTCAACAGTTTGGAACTGTTATTGTGGGAGAGTCATTTGGACCTATCATGGTTATTTGGTTTACAATGCTTGCTATTATCGGAGGCATTCATCTTCCGGGAAACTTATGGGTTTTCAAAGCTGTAAATCCATATTATGCTTATAATTTACTTGTTCATTATCCCGGTGGTTTCTGGTTGCTTGGTGCAATTTTTCTTTGTACTACCGGTGCTGAAGCTTTGTATTCAGATATAGGACACTGCGGTAGAAACAATATCAGAGTTAGTTGGTTATTTGTAAAAATAACTTTACTTATTAATTACTTCGGTCAAACAGCATGGTTGATTAATCATTCAGGAGAAACACTCAACGGAACAAACCCATTTTTCAGAGTTGTTCCCGATTGGTTTTTAATACCAAGCATTATTATTGCAACAATTGCTTCTATTATTGCAAGTCAGGCGATAATAAGCGGAGCATACACTCTCATAAGTGAAGCCATACACCTTAACTTTTGGCCAAAAATGAAAATTTCATATCCCACAAATCAAAGGGGACAACTGTATATACCAACAGTAAACTGGATATTGTTTTTGGGATGCTGTGGAGTTGTGCTTTATTTGCAGGATTCATCAAAAATGGAAGCAGCTTATGGGTTGGCAATAATTTTCACAATGCTTATGACTACTATATTATTAAGCTATTACATGGTGCTTAAACGTTACAACATAATATTTATAATACTTATTTTATCCACATTCGTTTTTATTGAAGCATCTTTTTTAATTGCAAATCTCAAAAAATTCACCAATGGAGGATGGATTACTTTATTTATTGCAACTTTGCTGTCAACAATAATGTACTTCTGGTATCATGGTCGTAAAATCAGAAATAAATATCTGCAATTCATTTATGTTGAAAAATACCTGAAAATCCTTTCTGAAATTTCAAAAGACAAATCCATACCAAAATTCGCAACTCATTTGGTTTACGTAATTAAAGCCGACAGGATAAATGAAATTGAAGCAAAAGTTTTCTATTCGATAATTGAGAAACATCCCAAAAGGGCTGATTTATATTGGTTCCTTCACGTTGATGTACATGACGAACCACACATGCGCGATTATAAAGTAACGGAATTAATTCATAAAACTGCATATAGAATTGATTTTAAACTCGGCTTCAGAGTAATCCCAAGATTAAACATTATGTTCAGAAAAGTATTAAATGATATGGTTGCAAATAAAGAAATTGATATAAAAAGCCGTTACGATTCATTAAGTAAAACCGAGGTTACAGGAGATTTCCGTTTTGTTTTTATTGAAGAAACTTTATCTCACGATAACGATTTGAGTATTTATGAAAAAATTGTTCTGGATGCATATTTTTATTTACGCCACATAAGTTTACCCGATGTAAAAGCTTATGGGCTTGACTCAAGTTTGATAACATTTGAACAATATCCATTAATGATTTCGCCCGCCAGAGATGTTAATCTTAAAAGAATTCACTGAATTTCTTCTTAATTAAATATCCGAAAAAAAGTTGAAAAGCAATATTCCTAAAGAAAAAAAAGTTATTGAAGCAATGTTCAATAATATTGCTCACAGGTATGATTTTCTTAATCACTTGCTTTCAGGAGGATTCGACATTATATGGAGAAGAAAAGTCGTTAATGTTTTAAAAAAACACAACCCCAAAACTATACTTGATATTGCAACAGGTAGTGGTGATATGGCAATAAATGCTATAAAGATAAATCCCGATAAAATTATCGGAATAGATATTTCGGAAGAAATGCTTTCTGTAGCAATTGAAAAAATCAAGAAAAGAAAACTTGAAAACAAAATAGAAATCATTAAAGCCGATGCGGAAAATCTGGAATTTGCAGACAACACTTTTGATGCAATAACAGTTTGTTTCGGAGTAAGAAACTTCGAAAATCTCGAAAAAGGACTGAAAGAAATACACAGAGTTTTGAAACCGAACGGTATTGTTGTAATACTTGAATTTTCAAAACCAAAAACACCTGTTATCAAAGAATTATATGAATTTTATTTAAAAAAGGTTATTCCGTTTATCGGAAAAAAAGTATCAAATAATATTATTGCTTATGAATATTTGTATGATTCGGTTACTGATTTTCCCAAAGGAATAAAGTTTATTGAAATACTGGAAGAACTTGAATTTATAAATTGCAAATATGAAAAAATCACCTTCGGTATAACAATACTTTACATGGCTTTAAAAAAAAATTAACAAAAAATTCAATACTTTTTAAAATATATAAAAAATTTTATTGTATTTTGCACACAGCTTTTTAAAATTCAAATTTTTAATTTTTTGGCATTTTTTTAATACTTTTGCAAGTAAATTAATGTAATTTTCAACTTAGATTTAAATTTATGTTTATGAAAAAAATAATTGTAATTGTAATTTTAACAGGAATCTTCATAAGCAATACGTTTGCTCAAAAAGCCATCACGGTTCCGCAAGAGGTTTCAACAAGCTTTGCAAAAAAAATTCCAAATATCAAACCATCATGGACAGCTGCCGATACGAATTATGTCGCATCATTCAAGTTTGAAGGAAGTGATACAAAAGCAACTTTCGCTAACAATGGAACATGGCTCGAAACAGCAACGCCCATAAGCTCAAAAGAACTGCCGGGAGCAACAAGTGATTTTATAAAAAAAACATTTTTTAAGGACCCATCAAATGTGCTTTTTAAAGTAAAAGAGATATATCTGAAAGAAACACCTTCGGGGATGATTTATTATGTGACAGTTAGAGAAGTCGCTATAGAAGGACTGATTGAAATGACTTTTAAAACAAACGGAGCAGTAATATCTTCTACCGACCAGCAAGGAGCAAGTTTTGATATCGGTGGCTATATTCCTAAAAACAAAATTGTCATAAAAAAAGTTGTTCCTGACGAACCAGAAGAAGAAACCACTTCTAATACAAAAAAAACGGAAAATTTATCTTTTAAACCTAAAAGTGTAGCTCCAGCAAGCTTGCCATATCCTATCACATTTTACCTCGATACAACAATAACAGCAGGCAATTATACAATAAAAGAAGCATTTTTAATGAGAAACACCAATGGTGAAAATGTATTTTTTGTTAATATAATAAAAAAAGGAGAAACAGCAGTACAAAACGATTATTTTAACCCTAAAGGGTACCATATTGAAAATCCGGACAGTGTTCCCAAAGCCAAAGATTCCATTATATACAGTTTTTCGCCGAAAACTGTTGCGGAAGCAAATGCAAGAGAACTAAAAAAAGCCGAATTATTAAAGCAAAAACAAAAAGAAGAAAAAGAAAAAGCTGATAAGGAAAAAGCTGAAGCAGAAAAAATACAGAAAGCAGAAAAAGAAAAGGCTGACAAGGAAAAAGCTGAAGAAGAAAAGAAGCAAAAAGAATTGAAAGCAGAAGAATTGAAGCGTCAGAAAGAAGAAAAAGCACAAGCCGAAAAGGAAAAAGCTGAAGAAGCAAAGAAACAAAAAGAGCAAAAAGCAGAAGAGTTGAAACGCCAGAAAGAAGAAAAAGAAAAAGCCGAAAAAGAAAGATATAAAACTGTTGACAATTCATCACCAGAAGAAATTCTGAAATCGGTAAAGGAAACCGAAGTTCCGCCAAAAGTGATTGCAAACCTGAAGAAAAAATTTAAAAATCCGGAATTTATAAAATGGTTCACATTAAGTAACGACTATGTGGGAATGTTTAAAATGCCAAAATCGACAGAAAATGATACTACAAAGGCAGAATATACGCCGGATGGAGTATGGGTGAAAACTCACACAGAAATGGATCCCAATAGTATGCCTGACTTGGTTTATTCATATATAGATGCAAATTTAAAAAAGCAAAAGATAATAAGAGCAAGACATGTTGTTAATGCTAAAAGAGACGATTATTATCAGGTTAAACTATCAAAGAAAGAAGACCAATATACAACAGTTATCAACGAAGTTCTTCTTGATAAAATGGGAAAACCTTATAAAAAGAAAGAAGACGCCAAAAAGCCAACAACTCCAAAAACAAATTCGGGAGGAACACAAAAAACAACTCCAGCTGGGACTCAACCAAAAAAACCTGTTACAACAAAACCTGCTACCAAAAAACCTGTTACAATAAATCAAAAAAATCTTCCTGTTGATACAATTTTAGGTATAACGTATGATACTGTTTCTGCTCCTATTCAAACTCCAATAGATACAATTTCAAAACCGAAAACAACACCTAAATCAACAAAACCTAAAACTGCACCAAAGAAAACAACACCATAAAATATTTTGTTATTAAACAAAAAAGAAGCTACTTTAAAATTCGTAGCTTCTTTTTTGTTTTTAAAAGTACCCTTTAATAAACTTCCTTATTAAAGAAATAAATTTAGTGCAACCTCATATAAATAAACTTCTAATTATTGTATCTGCAATAATTTTTCCATTATTGGAAAGCAAAAAAATATTATTTTTATTTATCATTTTTTCACTTCTCACAAATTTATCCTGAGTTGTGACAATTAGTGCGGTAACAAATTCCATTTTTTTATTAGTTGACTTAAATTGCTTTTAACAATCTTATCTGTAGGCGATATAAATTTAAATTTCTCTTTAGTCAATTTGTCTTGAATATAAATTTCTGTAATGTTCCACACTAAAAATCTAATTTCTCTTAATGATAATTTTGTTGTTATTTCAAGATATTTTTCAATTATCAAAGCAACAAAACAAATAAGAATGTGAGAGCGTATTGCATCTTCGTTCTGATGATATATAGGTCGAGATTGCAAATCGAATTTGCTCATTCTGAAAGATTGCTCTATATGCCAAAGCTGGTGGTATCGTTCTATTACAACTTCATTTGATAATTGTTTTTCGGGTAAATTTGTACAGTATCCTTTTATTCCGAGAATGAGTTTTCTTTTTTCAATTAATTCGGTATTTAGCTCTATTTTTTCTTTAGAGATTCTTTTTACAAATTTGGCTTTTGTACCTAACGATTGCTTTGCCACTAATTCATTTGCTTTCTGAATTAGCTTATTTAAATCATTTAAATCTTTCTTGTATCGTTTTTGAGAAAAATCACATATCAAATCACCATGTCGTGATGAGAAGCGAGCAATGGCTCCATGCTTGCCATTCAATGTGCTATGAATCTTTTTTATCAATTCTAAATTAGCATTTGATAAGCGTGCTCCTACGATATATGATATTTTCTTTTGTTTGAGTTCGTTTAATCTTTCTTCATCAAGCATTGCTGCGTCTGCTACTATGATTGGTTTTGTTTTAGGGTGTTGTAAAACAAAATTTTCAACTATTGGTAGCATTGTTTTTCCTTCAAATGTATTTCCTGCAAAAACTTGATAGGACAAAGGAAATCCAGATTGAGTAGTTAATAACCCGATTACAATTTGAGGTTGTTGTGATTTATTATCTTTTGAAAACCCTTGTATTTTGAAATCATCTGCATTAAATGATTCAAAATATAATGTTGTTACATCATAAAGAACAAAATAAAAAGGTTCATTAAATCTCTCTCGAGCTATATTGTATGCACATTCTTCTATAAATGATTTATGAATTATAAGCTTTGGAATATTACGATAAATTCGTTGCGAATATTTTATTCCAAAATAGTGTGATAACAATTCTATTGAACGCTGTTTCGATGCAGGTTCAATCAACCTCATAATGGATAAGTCGATTATAAGACTTGGCAAACCCGATAATCCACATTCTTCGATGCAGCTTGTGAAAAATTGAAATGTGAAATTGTGCGTCACAGCTATGCATTCGCTTCTATCTACAAGCAATATTTTTTGTTTTTGTTCTTGGAATAGTTTTGTTTGCGAAGTTTGTTCTTCAATCCAATCTAACGCTTTTCGTTGCAAAACAACTATCTCAGCATCTATATTAGAACTTCCAATGTGTTTAAATACTTTTGATCGATGACCAAAATATTGAACAACCTGAATTGCTGTTGACCCAGATTTTGTTTTAACTTTTCTTACAGAATACATACCACAAAAATACACATTAGTGCGGTAAAATTCATTTTTTTAGATTATAAACTCCTTATTTTCTGATGTTTGTTTTTTTGGAATTTTAAATTTTTAGCAAATGTCACAACTCAGGA